>JAGWBB010000132.1:2599-7868 GCA_021296095.1 Desulfurellaceae bacterium
GCCCCATCGGTTCGTCACCTCGAAGCCCCGTATGAGCTGGTCAAGACCATGCGCGCCTCTTTTCTGGTCTTGGGTCCGCTGCTGGCCCGTTTCGGCCGGGCCAGGGTTTCGACGCCCGGCGGCTGCGCCATCGGCACCCGACCGGTCGATATTCACCTGGCCGGCCTGCAACAGCTCGGCGCCGAGATCCGCCTGCAAGAAGGCTATGTTGAGGCCAGGGCCAGCCGCCTGCGCGGCGCCCGGATCAGCCTGGACTTTCCGTCCGTCGGCGCCACCGAAAACCTGATGATGGCGGCCAGCTTGGCCGACGGCCCGAGCCAGATTGAAAACGCCGCCTGCGAGCCCGAAATTGTCGCGCTGCAAACGCTGCTGAACGCCATGGGCGCTCGGGTGAGCGGTGCCGGCGGGCCGGTTATCCGCATTGACGGCGTCGCCCGTCTGCACGGCGCCGAACAGCGCGTTATTCCCGACCGGGTCGAGGCCGGCACCTTCCTCATTGCCGGGGCAATGACCTCGGGCCAGATATTTGTCCGTGGGGCACGGGCCGATCACCTGGACGCCTTTGTGCAAAAACTCCGGGCGACCGGGATCGGGCTGGAAATTGAGGCCAACGGCATTACGGTCAAGGGGGACGAGCGCCCGAGCCGGGTTGATGTCATCACCTGGCCGTATCCGGGCTTCCCGACCGATCTCCAGGCCCAGATGATGGCCCTCCTGACCCTTGGCGACGGCCGCAGCCTGATCACCGAAACGGTGTTCGAGAACCGCTTTATGCACGCCCAGGAGCTGACCCGCCTGGGGGCCGATATCCACATCCGCCACAACACGGCTGCGGTCAACGGCGTCGCCATGCTGAGCGGTGCGCCGGTCATGGCCACCGATCTGCGGGCCAGCGTGTCCCTCATTCTGGCCGGCCTGGCGGCGCAGGGGAAGACCGAGGTGTCGCGCGTCTACCACCTGGACCGGGGCTATGAGAAGATCGAAGAGAAACTCTCTCAGCTGGGGGCGGATATTCGGCGGGTGAGCGCGGAAAAAGACGGCGCCACGGAAGAACGGAGACGCACGGTCGCATGACGGTTCCCCTGCTCAGCACCGCAGATCCGGCCTGCGCGCGCCGCCTGGAGAAGCTGTTCAGCCGAGGCGAGCAGGCCAGCGCCCAGGTCGAAGCCGATGTGCGGGCGATCGTGCGGGATGTCAGACGCCGGGGGGATCGGGCGCTGCTCGCCGCCACCAAAAAATTCGATCGGGTCCGTTTGCATCCCGACCGTCTGCGCGTCAGCGACCAGGAGCTCGAAGCAGCGCCGGCCGCCCTGCCACAAGCCGAACGCAGCGCACTACAGGCCGCAGCCAGGCGTATTAGCGCTTTTCACCGTAAGCAGCGCCAAGCCTCATGGCAGTATACCGACCGCCTGGGCGTCGGCCTGGGCCAGCAAATCACCCCTCTGGAACGGGTCGGGGTGTATGTTCCGGGCGGTAAAGCCGCTTACCCGTCTTCGGTGCTGATGAACATCATCCCGGCCAAGGTCGCCGGCGTGGAGGAAATCGTGGTCGTCTCACCGCCAAAAGCGGACGGCGATCAGTCCGGGCTACAGCCGGGCGTGCTGGCCGCAGCGCGTCTGGCCGGAGCCGATGCGGTGTTCCGACTGGGCGGCGCTCAAGCCGTGGCCGCCCTGGCCTATGGCACCCAGACCGTTCCCCGCGTCGATAAGATTGTCGGGCCGGGCAATATCTTCGTGGCCACGGCCAAGCGCTTGGTCTACGGCCAGGTCGATATCGACAGCATAGCGGGTCCGAGCGAGATCCTGGTGATTGCCGACAGCACGGCCTCAGCGCGCTATGTTGCGGCCGACATGCTGTCCCAGGCCGAGCATGACGAGATGGCCGCCCCTCTGTGTCTGACCACCTCGTCCCGCTTGGCCGAGGCGGTTGTCGAGGCGCTCAAAGACCAGTTGGCCACACTCAAACGGCGCAACATTGCCGCCGCCTCGCTCAAGCGCTACGGCGCGGTCATCGTCGCCCGCAGCCGAGCCGAGGTCGTCAGGCTGGCCAACGCCCTGGCCCCGGAACATGTTGAGCTGCTGGTCAAAAACCCGCGCTCGTGGCTGAAAGACATCCGCCACGCCGGCGCCATCTTTTTGGGCTCTCTTTCCACCGAGCCCTTTGGCGACTATATCGCCGGGCCGAATCACATCCTGCCGACCGGCGGGACGGCACGCTTCTCCTCGCCGCTCGGCGTATACGATTTTCTCAAGCGGACGAGTATCATCGAGGCATCGGTTCCGGCCCTGCGTCAACTCGGTCCGCACATTCTGCGTCTGGCCGCAATGGAGGGTCTGGAAGCCCACGGCCGGGCCATTGCCTATCGTCTCAACGGAGGCCAGCATGACACAGCCGGCAACACAGGTGGCGCAGCGCAGCGCAGACCTGCACCGCAAAACAAACGAAACCGACATTCGGCTCAGTCTTGAGCTTGACGGCAGCGGCCAGTACCAGATTGCCACCGGGGTGCCCTTTCTCAACCATATGCTGGAGCTGTTCACCCGGCACGGCTTCTTCGATCTGACGCTCCAGGCCACGGGCGACATCGAGATTGACGATCATCATACGGTTGAAGATGTCGGCCTGGCGCTGGGCGAGGCGTTTCGCGCCGCGCTGGGCGATAAGCGCGGCATTCGCCGCTTTGGCGAAGCCAGCGTACCGCTCGACGAAGCCCTGGTGAACTGCGTCGTCGATCTCAGCGGACGGCCCTTTCTGGCCTATAATCTGTCTGTCCAGCAGGAGCGCATCGGCAGCTTTGCGACCGAACTGATCCACGATTTTTTTCTCGCCTTCAGCAACCAACTCGGTATGAACCTGCACTTCAACATGACCCAGGGCCGCAACCCGCACCATATTATCGAAGCCGCCTTCAAGGCGTTCGCCCGGGCGCTGGGCAGCGCGGTCGCCTATGACCCGCGGGTCAAGGGCGTCTTATCGACCAAAGGGGTGTTGTGAAATAGATAAGAAGAATGGCAAGACTGGGCTGGCAGCCCGTCCTTATCTTTGCGTATAATCGCTGCCTATGGGACTTGTACACACGACTATCCAGCTGTCGAACCCTCGTGAGCCAGCTCTTCAAGCGCTTGAAGTGGATGCACTCGTTGACACCGACGCAGTGACGCTGTGTATTCCCGAACATGTTTCCGTCCAGCTCAAACTTTCTGCTATTGAACAACGCGAGGTGATAACAGCGGACGGCAGAGCCCAGCTTGTTCCCTATGTTGGTCCCATTCAGCTGAAGTTTGAGAATCGGACGTGTTTTACCGGCGCGCTTGTTCTGGGGGATAGTATCTTAATGGGAGCCGTCCCCCTAGAAGATATGGACCTTGTGATTCATCCGCGGGAGCAAAAACTGACGGTTAATCCACTCAGTCCCAACATTCCCTCTGCAATTGTGAAGCCTGTTTCTGTCCTCCACCCTCGTTGCTCAGACTGTTATGAAAAACACACGTGGGAGGCCGGGACAAAACCGAGCTCCCACGTGTAAGGTCTCAAAAGAGACGAGGTTCTCCGAACCCATCAATCCGGGAAGTTGGGCATGACTTCTTCCATCAGCAGACGCTGCGAGTCTGCCCAGCCCTCTTTGTTCTCCAGCTGATCAAAGGTCAGGACCAGCAGACAGCCAAACCCGCCGGTGTCGTCAACCATGGCGCCGAGCTTGTCGGTGACCGTCCGGGGCGAGCCGACCAGCCACACATACTCGGCCAGGTATTCCATGGTCACGTCGGAATCCGGCACTTCGGGGTGGTGCTTGAACAGACTGACCATGCCGAACGACTTGAACAGCGGCAGCAGATACTCGGCATAGGCGCGGCCCAGCATGCCGTTGATGGCTTTGTCCTTGGCCTCCGTGTCGGTCTCGGCGACATACACCTCGCGCGACACGCGCCAGTCGCTGCGGGACGGCGTGCGGCCGGCGGACTCGGCCCCCTCGACAACCGCCTCCCAGTGGGTTTTGAGGTAGCCGTTGCTGAGCGCGACGCTCATCGGCATGAAACCGCTCGCACCACACATCTTGAGGGTGTCCGAACCGGGGGTCAGGCCGGCGATCCCAATCGGCGGGTGGGGCTGCTGAAAGGGCTTGATGTGGAACTTGAGTGTATCCAGCATGGTGTCGATGCGGTTGACCGTCCAGTATTCGCCCTTGAACTCAAACGGCTCCTCGCTCGCCCACAGCTTGAGAATAATATCCAGGGCTTCCTTGGTCATGCGCCGGTTCTCACCGCCCGCCCCGTCAACGTTGAACAGCTTCCAGTCGCTGGGCAGGCCGCTCGTTCCCACCCCGAACATGAAACGGCCCTGGGCGATGTGGTCCATGAAGGCGACACGGTGGGCCAGTTCGGCCGGATGGTGATAGGGCAGCAGATGGGCGCCCGGACACAGTTTGATGTTCTGGGTGCGTTGCAAGCCTTGCGCAATCAGCAGGTCAGGAGCGGGGTTGGGTTCCCACGGAGCGGTAAAATGCTCGCCCATCCAGGCCTCGTGGAACCCCAACTGATCGACCAGTTCCAAATGGTCGAGATCCCACTGGTGGCCGTCGTAGAAACTTCTTTCGGGGGGATGCGAAGGCATCATAAACACGCCAGCTTTCATACGTCCTCCTTAGGCTGTCCGATCCGCCTCTTGTACCATCCCGACTCGTCTCGGGCAAGAAAAGCCCTCAGCGCGCCGGGCGGCACTTCCAGTAGTAGTGGTGCATAGTCGGCCCTTCCTTGCGCCGCCGCAGGCTGAGGACGACGCTGTCGCCGACCCGCACGTCCTCGGGGTCCACGTCGGTCATCTGGATGTACAACCGGCCGCCCCCGTCGAGATCGACCACGCTCATGATCGTCGGGGAATCCGCAGCCTGATACAGATGGTCTCGGGTGAAGGTGAAGACCTGACCGCTGCGGGCCAGCGGCACGTCCTGCATGGAGTCGTGGTTGTGGCAGGCAATGCAGATGCGGGTGAGGGGATACTGTTTTGTGCCGCAGCGCGGGCACTGCGAGCCGTACAGCCGAACGTTCTGTTTGTCCTCTTTGGCCAGAAACACGTTCGACAGCTCGGGACCGTCCTCGTGCTCGGCGTAATACGTCCGCATCTTCTTGAAGATCTGGTAGGAGGGATACAGGCGCTTCTCACTCAGGTGATCGGACACAGACTGGGCGGGCGTCCGGCTTGTGATGGCTTCGGTCACCCGCAAGACGAAGCCGTCTGCTCCATCGCCGTAGCCCAGCAGCACCAGACGGTC
>JAGWBB010000132.1:8222-10268 GCA_021296095.1 Desulfurellaceae bacterium
ACCGCACTGCCCGCATCGCCAAACCAGTCCTCCTGGCCCTCGCCGGGCTGTCCGTCACGCACCTCGCCGGCGGCGATCAAGACCTGAGACAGGCGTCCGCTGCCAACGGCGTCCAGACCGGCGCGCAGAGCGGTCGTGGCCGAACGCAGGCTGGCGCCAAAGTCGGCGGTTTCACACTCCGGCCGCAGGTCACAGGCCGCAGCCAGAAAGCTGGCCGCAGAGCGCTGGCGGAACGGGGCCGAGGTCGAGGCAAAATACACGCCGTCAATGCCGGTCTTGCCCGTGTCTTCAAGGCAACGCTGGGCCGCCTCCATGCCCAGGGTCAGCGCGTCCTCGTCAAAGTAAATCGCCGCCCGCTCACCCCGGCCGGGACGGCGCGCCCAGGCGTGGCCGATCTTCTCCCGTTCCAGGCGATAAAAAGGGACGTGGTAGCCACAGCTGGTAATGCCGATCATGGCCGTGCCTCTGGAACCCGGGTCTTACACGTCAGCGCTATCAGCTCACGGCCGCCTCTTTTTTGCGCAGCATGCCGGCCCGCCGGCAGCGCATGACCACCTCGCCCCGCTGGTTGGTGGCCCGGTGCTCGAACATCACAATACCCCACTGCGGGCGCGACTTGGATTCGCGTTTTTCCACCACCTCGGTCTCGGCATACAGGGTATCGCCGATGAAGACCGGCTTGGGAAACTTGACCTCTTCAAAGCCGAGATTGCCGACCGTCGTGCCCAGGGTGGTATCGCCGACCGACAGGCCAACGGTCAGCCCCAGGGTAAACAGGCTGTTGACCAGCCGCTGGCCGAACTCAGCCTTCTTGGAAAATTCCGCGTCCAGGTGCAAGGGCTGGGGGTTCATGGTCATGGTCGTGAACAACAGGTTGTCGGTCTCGGTAATCGTTCGTCCCGGCTGGTGGTGAAAAATATCTCCGACGTTCAGTTCCTCAAAATGTTTGCCGGCCATAGGCTCCTCCTTCTACGCTGTCCAACACTGGCGGCCGTGCTGTCCTAGGCGGCCGACCGCTGCTGATACCAGATCCGTCCGTCTTTGACCGTCAGCTGATTCACCAGGCGTTGCCGGCCGGTCATATGATTCTGGTCGGTATCGACAAAATCAAACTCGCCCTCCTCCAGGCGCAAGACCGCCACATCGGCCACGGCGCCGGGCTTGAGCGTCCCGATCCGCCCGGCTTCACCCACCGCCCGGGCCGGGTTGGCCGTGGTGCGGATGATAACGTCCTCCAAGCTCATGCCCAGATTCAGGAGCTTGGACATGGTGGTCGGCAGGTCAAATACCGGCCCCCTGGTGGCGCTGCCCAGGGTCAGGTCGGTGGCAATCGTATCCGGAGAAAAGCCGGCGTCCAGCACCTGCTTGACAAACGGAAAGGGGAAATGCATCCGGCCGTGGGCGCAGTCGAAGAGAATCCCCTCTTTTTGGGCGTCCCAGACTTCCCGCAGGATCGCCTTTTTGTCCGGCCCCATGATGCCGTGGGTGTAGCGGTGAAAACAGTGGGTGACCACATCGCCCGGTTTCAGAAAGGACAGGATGTGCGGAATCGGCAACAGGGCATCGGTAATGTGGACCATCAGCGGCACCTCGGCCATGTCGGCCGCCTGGCGGGCCAGACGCAGCGGTTCGGTGCCGGCCGAGTCAGGCACAACGTTGTTGCTGAAGCGCAGCTTGACCCCGATGGCCAGGTCGCGATTGGCGCTGATCGTGCGCGCGCAGCCCTCGGGGTCGGCGTAGGCCAGGTGCATGAGTTCTCCGACCTGCAGGTGGATCAGGCCCAGGGCCGACAGGTGAACAAAGCACCGCAACCGCACCTGACTGCGGTCGGCGACCGACTGACGCAGGCCGGGGAAGGTCGCCGAACCGGCGCTGCCCGCGTCGATGATCGTCGTCACCCCGCTCGCCGCGCAGCGCTGATCGGTTTCGCCCCCCATGTCGTGGGCGTTGACGAAGACGTGGGCGTGCAGATCGATCAGGCCCGGACACACCAGCCCGCCGCTGACATCCCGGACCCGCACCGCTTCAGCTTCCGGGATATCCGCC
>JAGWBB010000132.1:10296-10804 GCA_021296095.1 Desulfurellaceae bacterium
AACGGCCAGCCCGGGTCAATGACTTCCCCGCCCTTGAGTAGCAGATCGTAGGCCATAACAGTTTTTTCCTCAGATGCGCTTATTTTGCCTGCCAGGTGTTGCGATGGATGAGCTTATGGAGGGGGATTTTCTTGTTGCGCGGTTTGGCCGGTCGCTGGGCCGGGTAGCCGATCGTGATCAGGCCGACCGGCCGCACCTGATCGGGCAGACCCAGGATGTTTGCCACTTCGACCGGATCGTAGGCGCCGACAAAGCAGGCGCCCAAGCCGTGCTCAACCACGCCGAGCAAAATCAGCAGAGAGGCAAACGCGGTATCGACCAGACTGTAGAAATTTCCCCGGCTGCCATAGCGTTCTCCCATGCGTTGGGTGTCGGCACAGGTCGCGATAATCAGCGGTGCGGTTGCCACCGAGGTCTGGTCGAAGGCTGCCTTGGCCAAACGGGCGCGGACCTCGGGGTCTTGGACGATCACGAACTCCCAGGGCTGGAGATTGCCCGCGCTGGGCGC
>JAGWBB010000133.1 GCA_021296095.1 Desulfurellaceae bacterium
GCTCGACGTGGGGATGTTTGGACAACAGGTACCACACCCAGGCCAGGGTCACGGCGGTGGTTTCATGGCCGGCGCCCAGAAAGGTGCCGACCTCGTCCCGAATTTGCCGGTCGTTCAGCCCCTGGCCGGTCTCTTCGTCGCGGGCGGCAATCAGCATCGACAACAGGTCGCCCGAGTCGATATCGGCTTTGCGGTGCTCAGCAATCAGACGGTAGGAGACGCTGTCGATCGTGGCAATCGCCGTGTGGAAGCGACGGTTGCGAGGAGTAGGAACAGATTCGGGCCAGGACAGGGGGTGTCTGAGACGGTGGTTGAAGTGCTCGAAGATACGTGTCACCGCCCGGCCCATCTCATCGCTGTCGGCGCCGATATCGGCGCTGAACAGGGCTCTGCCGACAATGCTCAGGGTGACGCGCTGCATCTCCTGGCTGATATCAAGAGCCTGGCCGCGTTTGGCAAGCGGCGCCCAGCGCGCCAGCATGGCCTGGGTCGCATCGGTCATGCCGGTGGCAAAGCCGGCCAGCCGTTCGTGGTGAAAAGCCGGCTGGGACAGGCGTCGTCGCCGTCGCCACACCTCGCCGTCGCTGGTCAGCAGACCCTCACCGGTCAGCGGTTTGAGCATATCGTTAAAGCGGTTCTTTTTGGGATAATTGCGCACCTTGTCCTGGAGGACGTGCTTGACGTAGTCGGGATGGACGACGAAATAGCTCGAATACGAGCCCCGACCAAAGTGCACGATGTCACCGTACTGACGGGCGGTATCCATATAAAAGCTCAGCAGGTCGCGGGGCGAGCCAAAGGCCAGAAAAGACACCAGGTCGCGGAACCGAACCGGCGGCCCGGGTATGGTTTTTGGCGGGCCACTCAGCCTGGTCTGAGCCGGGGCCTCAATCGTCTGAGCGTCTGACGGCATGCACGGTCTCCTGAAAGTCGGTATGGATAGCGTGCCAAACGGGCGGGCAGGAAAAGCGCAAGTCCGCTGTATTGAAGACTATTCCTGGATGTCCGCCTTGGCGGCGACTACGATCAATAATCTTTCCTCGTCGGTATAGTGGCCAACCCTTAGCCCGAACGAGCCCAGAAACGTCCGGGCTTCTTCGTGGCTGGGCAGCGGCGTAATCGGATACGGATCGGTCTTGACCAGACGCTCGACATACGCCCGCCCCTCCGGGTGGCTGATCACTACCCGGCCGCCCGGCCGTAGCATCCGCACGATAGTGCCCAGCGCCCTGGATTTATCGGCAATGTTGCCGTACATGCCGTTCATGAAGACTACATCGACACACTCCGCCGGCAGGGACAGGTCGGCGATATCAGACTGGTGGCGCTCCACCTCGGGATAGCGCTCGGCTACCTGCGCCAGCATGTTGGCGGACAGGTCGCAGGCGATGATCCGACCGGGCCGGTAGGTCCGGATCTGGGGAATCAGCGCTCCGGTTCCGGTCCCGACATCCAGGACGGTCTCGCCCGCCCGGATCGTTGCGGCGGCAATAATGCGTCCCATCCGGTCAATCACGTCCTGGGGCAGGGGAACCAGAAAGTAGGTGTAGGACTTGTCAAAGGCTTGGCGTTGGCGGTCGTTGAAAACGGCCCGCTGTGTATCGTCCATCTCGACTTCTCTCCTCATCTCAAACCGCTACGTCGCATTATCCCATACAACACCGCGCTGCCAAGGGCGCCGCCCAGCGAGCCACCCAGGGCCACGGCAAAAGCTCCCTGCAGGCTGCCGCTGGCGTCGGCCAAGCCGCCGGCAATGCCCGGCGACAGCATCGCGCCCGAGCCGGCCCCGGTAGACATCAGGGCAAAGGCGGTCGAGGACAGGTGCAGCGGCACAAAGTCGCCGGCCGAGGCCGCACATATGGTGAATGTCGCGCGGTGGGTGAGGCCGATGAGTACTGCGGCAATCACCAGAGCGCCCGGGATGGGATTGAGCCAGACCAGGACCAGACCGACCCCTTGGACCACAAAAACGCACAAGAAGGCCAGGCTGCGTCCGATCCAGTCCGAAACGCGCTCCCAGACAATCCCGCTGCCGATGCTGAGCACCCCAATCAGGATGAGCAGCCGTCCGACGACCGCCAGGTCGATGCCGTGCTCCTCGGACAGATAGCTGCCCAGAAAGGTATTGAAGAAGCCCTGCGACCAGCCCGAGCAGAAGACCATGAAGCTCATCAGCCATACCAGGGGGTTACGGTAGACCTCGGCCGGCCAGCTCAGACCCCGCGATGGCTCGACAGCGGCCATCCCGGCCGGACGCTCGCGGACATACACCAGGGCGGCCACGCCAATCACGACCGTGGCCAGGCCGAACACCGCCCAGGCATAGCGCCAGCCCAGCGTCAGGTAGGCCGAGGTCAGGGCCGGTACCGCCAGGCCGGCCACCACAAAGGCGCTGCTGCCGCCGGCCGAGGCCAGTCCGGCGGCCAGCCCGCGGCTGCGGGCGTCAAACCAGGGCCCGAGCAGCCCCATGGTCGGAATGATGGCGATGCCGGTTGCCGCGCCCATCAGGCAGGTCGCCGCCAGCGCCATCCAGAAATGGCTTGCCCCGCCCAGCAGCAGCATGGACGCCCCGGCGGTCAGCGTGCTCAGACCAATCAGCTGCCGGCTGCCGTAGCGCGTGCTGAGCAGGCCGGCCAGAAAAGAGCACGGAACGCGCAGCATCCAGGCCCCGGTGACCAGGATGCCGGCCTGGGTATAAGATAGGGACAGGCTGGCCTGCATGGCTGGCAGAGTCAGGTTGGGCGCGTATTGGAGGAAACTCGTGGTCAGGTTTACCAGCACCCCGATCAGCAGGATGACCCCGGCATAGCTCGTGTACCAGGGGCGTGGCGGTCGGCCGGCTTGGGTCGGAGGTGCTGAATCCATACGTCGGGCCAACCTAGCTGATGTCAGGGGCTGCCACCATCCCGCACCGGAAAGGACGAATATTGGCGTGTTGGAAAGTCCCCATCGGCGGTTTCAGCGTGTATTCTGCGGTCTGCTGCTGTGGGGTATCGGTCTTGTGGCAGGCTCGTGCGAGCAGTTCGGTCGAGAGGGAGCGGGGACGAGCGTCAGACAGGCCGATGAGCTGCGCGGCCCGGTTCGCTCGGTGACGGTCACGCAGGCCGAGTTGATGAAAAAAGACGGGCAGTGGGACATCCGCCAGCAGCGCACGCTGCACACCGCCAGCTATGACCGGCAGGGCCGCAAGACCGAACAGCTGGTGTACGCCGAGGATGGCGCTGAACGGACACGTCTGCGGTTTCGGTACGATGAGATCGGCCGACAGATCGAGGTGCGGCACCTCGACAGCCACGAGCGGCTGACCGCTCGGGAGGTCTCCAGCTATGACACGGCCGGGCGGCTCAGCCAGTCGCTGCGCTACGGCCCGGACCAGGAGCTGACGGCGCGGACGGTCTTCAGCTACGACGCCGCCGGCAATCAAATCGCCTCGCAACAGGTCAGCCCCAGCGGGCAGATCCTCGCCCGGACCGTCTCACGCTATGACGAAGGGGGCAATCTGATCCAGAAACAGTGGCACGCCGCCGCACCGACCCCCGTTCGGACCCGCACCGCCAGCTACGACTATCTCGGCACGCTGGTTTCGGACAGCGTCTATGACTACGCTGCGGACGGCAGCCTCAGCCAGCGCACCGACGTGCGCTACAACCCCCGCGGCCAACCCCAGGCCGAGGTCACCTACCGCCAGAACGGCAGGTTCAAGCGCGAGCGCTCCTTTCGCTACCAGTCCGATGCCTTCGGCAACTGGACCCTGCAAACGATTCAGACCCGGATTCTCGTCGGCCAGGCGCCGTCTTTTGAGCCACCCCGGGTCATCTCGCGGACGCTGGACTATTACGGCCGCCAGCCTCCTCCGACCGCCTCAAGACCGCAATGAGGGCTGACCCAGCGTCCGCCATGCCAATGTGTGTGGAGTTGCCCATGACACGACCTGCCCGAGAGAAAAATACCCTGGATTTCGCCTCGCGGCTCAGTGCTATTGCCGAAGACCGCAGCCATGGCGCCGCCGAGCTGGCCCGTCAGTGCCTGGATCTCGTGGCCGACAGCGCCCGCCTGACACCCGTCCCCCAGACCGAGGCCGGGCCGGCCATCGCCGCCCTCTACCGTCGGCTGGGCGAGCAGGCCGAACAGCTGGCCGCCAGCCGTCCCAGCATGACCCCTATCCAGACCCTGTTGCTGCGCTGGCAGGACCGGCTGGCCGGTCTGTCGGCACCAACCCTGGTCGAGGCCCGCCACCAGGCGGCCGAGGCAGCCCAGGGCTTGGCCGAGGAATCCCGCGCAGCGCTGGGCCGGGTCGCAGCTCAGGCGCACAGCCTGATTGGGGCCGGCCAGACTCTTCTCACCCACAGCCTGAGCTCGACTGTCCTGGCCGTCTTCCAGTCCTTGCTAGCCGCCCCCGTCCGGGCGATTGTCACCGAGTCGCGCCCGCTGTACGAGGGACGCCGGCTGGCGGCGCGTCTGTCAGACTGGGGCATTCCCACTACCCTGATCACCGATGCCCAGCTTGGTCTGTTCGTGCCCCAGGCGGATATGGTTCTGATCGGGGCGGACAGCATCCTGGCCGACGGCAGCGTCATCAACAAAGCCGGAACCTATGTCCTGGCGCTCGCCGCCCATGACCAGGGGGTGCCGGTCTATGTGTGCGCCGAAAGCTGCAAGCGCCGACCGTCCCAGCTGCCCGAGCCCGCGCTTGAGGAGATGGACCCGGCCGAACTGAGTCCCGGGGAGCCACCGCTCGGTCCGCATGTTCGGGTGCGCAATATCTATTTTGACCGCACGCCGGCTCGACTGATCTCGGGCTGGATCGATGAGCACGGCATCCGGCTCAACAGTCCGTCCGAGTCCCGGGCGTCTTAACAGTCTCTTGACCCTGCGGCCCGTTTCCGGGCATGCTTTCGTCGGTAGGGGCGGGTTTTAAACCCCCCCCCTACCGGGAGAACGTCCATGCTGCGTTTCATCCGCCTTGTCTTGGGAATTGTGCTCCTCTTCGGCTCCGTGTCCTGCGGTGCCTGGGATCGCAGCCAGCGTATCTATATTCGCGGTACGCCGCTGGCCAAGTATAACGCCTGTCGTGAGATCCATCGGGACTCGCCCGAAGATATCGAGAAGCTGTGTACCCCCTATCTGGATGAAGGCTAGGGCGGACCTGAGGGGCAAGCCATGGTGTGGAAGCGGTCTGGTGTGTGTCGGCTGAGGCTCGGTCTGCTTCTTGGTCTGAGCGCC
>JAGWBB010000134.1:0-5150 GCA_021296095.1 Desulfurellaceae bacterium
CGCCGAGTACGCGTTTCGTCCAGCGCAGCATGTCTAGGATTAAACCTGACTCTGTTCGTCCAGCGCGGCTGTGAAGTCCGCTGTGCGAAGTGTGACTGGGAATTCCGTATGGTGTCAAGCTTGATCGCGCGGCCACCGTGAGAGAAACGGCGAGCCGCCGACAAGCCACAGCGATACAGGACCAGGCGCTGTCCCATTAAACGAGGGTTTTACGACACAACGACACGACGGGCAGGACAGAGGGGCTGAGAGGGGGAAATGGGTGCGATTTACCCGTCTCAGGAATCTGTGTCGGAGATACTTGATGCCTCCGCCGCAAAATGGGACTTGACGGGCGGAGGGCCGGCCCCTTGAACATGGATGATAAACAGTGTTATGCGCGCTGGTCCTTTCTGGCATGTTCTACATGTTCATGATCGTCTCCCAGCCTCGCTTTTAGCTTGCGCGACGACCGAGGATTGCTTGCTCTTCCTCTCGGCGGGNNNCTGGGACAGCGGAGGGCGGGAGAGGAGCAGAACGAATGGAGGAGGACCGCTAATGGAATCTCGCCCGCCTATGATCGCTTGACGCTGGAGGCCGCTGGTCAGCCGCGCCGCATCAGGCGTTCAGTCGCACTCGCCGATTCGGGTGCCGCTGGTTTGCATTTCCATCTCGTAGCCTTCGCCTTTGAAGGCAGTGCGGCCGGTCAGGCTGGTGCCGGTCGAGGTATAGGTCATGCTTCCGGTCATGGGCGAGTTGCCCTGCCCACGGCCGCAGGTCAGAGTCCCGCTGAATGAGGTGGCGTCTTGCTCGATATCACTGAGCTGACAGTGGCTGCTCTTGGCGACCGAGGCCGCCGGGTCCCAGTTCGGATCCGTGACGCACTGGGTATCGGTGCGCTTCTGCGGCTGGGGCTGAAATGACGCCCGGCTCTCATACTCAAAACGCCACTTCCCGGGCGTGATGTCAAAAGCCTCAACGTGGGCCGGGAGCGTCTGCAATCCCACACCAACCAGGACCGTCAAGAGCAGGGCATACCGCATACCAAACCTCCGACTCTGCCAAATTTGCACAGGCAAGCCATCCCGTTTCCGTACCAGCCCTACTTTGGACGCGCCGGACCGGGAAGGCAAGACCGCTGCCGTCCGTCCCGGCCTCTTGCCTCACGGCGGGGTCCTGTGCTTAAGCTCGGCACAGACATCCATTCAGAGAGGGAGAAGGACACCATGGCACAGACACAAGACGGTCCACTGTCACGCGTGATTGAGGTCGGCGAGCTGGAATGGCAGGAACTGCAACCGGGGATTCGAGCCAAGCAGCTGTGGAACGACGAGGCGAGCCAGCGCCGAGCCATCATGACCCGGATTGAGCCCGGAGCCGCCCTGCCCATGCACCGCCACGACGGCGACGAACTCATCTTTGTCCTCGAAGGGGCGCTGGGCGACGAATTCGGTACGGTCACAGCCGGCAATCTCGGCTACCGGCCCAACGGCTGCGTGCACACCGTATCGAGTCCAAAGGGGGCGACCGTGCTCGCCGTGATTACGGGTGGGATCAGCATGACGGGTGAGCGGGGCGCCGCGCCGCCGTCGCAGGTCTTTACCCTCAGCGATTTGGAGTGGGTCGAAGCCCGGCCCGGGGTGCGGCTGAAAAGCATCTGGGAGGATACCGAGGCGGAGCGGCGCGCTGTGCTGGCCCGGTTTGAACCGGGGGCCGAACTGCCGCTCCACCGCCACGTCGGCGATGAGCTGATTTTTGTCATTGAGGGCTCGAACGCGGATGAGGCCGGCGAGGTAGCGACCGGCAACATGAGCTATCGGCCCGAGGGCTGTACCCACACCGTTACGACCAGGAACGGCGCGACATGCCTGAACATCGTGTGGGGCCACGCCGAGATGTTGTGACACCGCACAGGCAGGCCCGGCCTGCCCTCCGGCCTGATGCGTTTATGCCGCCTGCTGCTCCAGGGCGGCTTTGATATCGCCAAAGTCCGGGAACTGGTGGGTCTCCAGCTTTGAGTAAATCTTCGTGCCGTTGACGCTGACCTCAAAGCGTCCGTCACCGAACGGGACCAGGGTCAGGCCGCTGATGTCTTGCTTGTACTCGTTCAACAGTTGTTCCGTCAGACTGACGGCTTCGGGTTCATAGCCTCAAGCCGCGCAGTATTCGATCCGAATGTCCATATCCGTCTCCTTGTCGGTTGAGCAGACCTGTCGCCATCCCTAGCACACCACTGCCCCAGAAAAAAAGTGGCGGGTCGTTTCTCCGCAATCCCCCGCCTTGTCCGCTGCCAACGGCTTTGCTTTCTGCCGTTCCGTGGTTTATGCTCCGGCCAGAACGGTGGCGAAGTGCCTGCGGTCGGCAAGCGGGGAGCGATTCTCTCTATAATCCAGGCATTTGCTACGCGCATGTACAAGGAGGCGACGTATGGACTGGCGCGAACACTGTGGCGATAAACTGGTCTCCCCCCAACAGGCCGTCAAGGCTGCGGTGCGTGACGGTGACAGTGTGCAGCTCAACTGGCTGCACGCCACGCCGCTGACCCTCAGCCAGGCGCTACTGGAGCGTAAAGAGGAACTGCGCCAGGTCAAGGTCGGCACCATCGGGCCGCTGTTCAACTGGGACCAGCCCGGTGTCGAGCAGGCGTTTACGATTGAGGCCACCTATCTCGGCACGACCACCCGTCCGCTGATGAACGACGGCCGGCTGGATTTCATCCCGGTGATGTATTTTCGGCGTGGAGAACTGCCGCCGGGTCTCAAGTGCGACGTGTACATGACCCCGGTCTCGGCTCCCGACAAGCATGGCTACTGCAGCTTCGGGCACGGGCTGTTCATGTCCAAAACCATGGCCCAGGCGGCCCGGACGGTTGTCGCCGAGGTGCACCAGGACTTCATCCGCACCGGGGGAGAGAACTATATCCATGTGTCGGAGATCGACTATTTTGTCGAACCCACCCAGCCACCGGCCCAGCTGCCGCCGACCCAGCGCAACGACGAGGAAGTCGCCGCAACCGAGCTGATCTGTACCCTGGTGGCCAGCAATCTGGTCCATGACGGCGATACCCTGCAAATCGGCCTGGGCAGCGTGTCCTCGCCGATTGCCATGTATCTGGGCGACAAGAATGACCTGGGGATTCATACCGAGGTCATCCCCGGCGGCATTGCCCGTCTGGTCAAGGAGGGGGTCATCACCGGCAAGTACAAAACCGTCAATCCCGGCAAGGTGGTGGCCAGCGCGGGCATCGGGGTGTTTGAGGACGAGCTGGCGATCATCGACGGCAACCCCAATTTCGAGTTCTACGATTTCACCTATACCGACGATCTGCGCCTGCTGGTCAACCAGAAGAACTATGTCGCCGTCAACAACGCGCTGGCGGTTGACCTCGGCGGTCAGGCCTGCTCCGAGTCGTTCGGGCCGTTCATGTATACCGGAACGGGCGGACAGACGACCTTCACCATCACCGCCGCCTTCAGCAACCCCGGCAAGTCGGTGATCGTCACGCCCGCCTCCTCGATTGTCAACGGCCGCCGTATTTCGCGTATTGTGCCGATGCTGGAGCCGGGCAGCGTGGTCACCGCCCAGCGCGCCTTTGTGGATTATGTCGTCACCGAGTACGGGATTGCCGAACTGCGGGGCAAGACCCTCAAGCAGCGGGCGGCCGCCCTGGTCGAGATCTGTCATCCGGACTTCAAACCAGACCTGCTCAAAGAGGCCAAGCGCATTTATTTTGTGTAAAGGAAGCCTGAATGGCGCATACATTCACCAACCGTCTGGCCGGGGAGACGAGTCCGTACCTGCTGCAACACGCCCATAACCCGGTCGATTGGTATCCGTGGGGCGAAGAGGCGTTTGCCAGGGCCAAGGCCGAGAACAAGCCGATTCTGCTCAGCGTCGGCTACTCGGCCTGCCACTGGTGCCACGTCATGGAGCACGAGTCGTTTGAAGACGAAAAAATCGCCTCACTGATGAACGACTTGTTCGTGAACATCAAAGTTGACCGCGAGGAACGGCCCGACGTTGACGAAATCTATATGCACGCGGTCCAGATGCTGACCGGACGGGGCGGCTGGCCGATGACCATGTTTCTGACCCCGGATGCCGAGCCGTTTTACGGTGGCACATATTTCCCGCCCGTTGACCGTCACAATCTGCCGGCCTTTCCGCGCGTGTTGCTGGGCGTGGCCCAGGCCTACCGCGACAAGCCCGACGAGGTGGCCAAATCCACCCGCCAGATTCTCGACAATTTGGAGAAACTGTCTCACCGCCAGGAGACCGAGCGGCCGCTCCAGATTGAGACCGTGCAGAACGCTGCGGCCCAGCTGGCCGAACAGGTCGATCACACCCACGGCGGCCTGGGCGGGGCGCCCAAGTTTCCCAATACGGCCGTCTTCAGCCTGTTTCTGCGCCAGCTGCATACCAATCAAAACAGCCACTACCTTGAGATGACCAGCCACACCCTGCGCAAGATGGCCGAGGGCGGGGTGTACGACCATCTGGGCGGCGGCTTTCACCGCTACTCGGTCGATGAGCGCTGGCTGGTGCCCCATTTTGAAAAAATGCTGTACGACAACGCCCTGCTGACTCGGCTGTATCTGGAGGCGTATCAGGCCACCCAGGATCCGTTTTTCCGTAATGTTGTCGAAGAAATCCTGGCCTATGTCGAACGCGAGATGCTGAGCCCCGAGGGCGGCTTCTACTCGACCCAGGACGCCGACTCCGAGGGCGTTGAGGGCAAGTTTTTTGTCTGGGACCAGGAGCAGCGAGATCGTGTGTCGCTACTACGACGCGACCGATGTCGGCAATTTCGAGGGCCATAACATCCTCCACCCGAGCCTGGAGCTGGACCAGCTGGCCCGGCTTTTTGGCCGTGAGGTGGACGAAGTCGGCCGGCTGATCGCCACGGCCAAACAGCGCCTGTTCAGCGTCCGTGAAGACCGGATCAAACCCGGCCGGGACGAGAAAATCCTGACCTGCTGGAACAGCCTGATGCTGTCGGGCTTTGCCGAAGCCTCGCGGGTGCTGGACAACCCGCACTACCTCGACATTGCCCGTCGCAACGCCGCATTCATCCTGACCAAGCTGTATGAGAATGGGCGGCTGCTGCGCAGCTATAAAGACGGACAGGCCAAGTTCAACGCCTATCTGGACGATTATGCGTCCTTCACCTG
>JAGWBB010000134.1:5264-23723 GCA_021296095.1 Desulfurellaceae bacterium
CACGAGCGCCTGATCAGCCGCTCCAAGTCGGCCTTCGACGGCTCCATCCCGTCCGGCAACTCGCTGGCCACGCTGGCCCTGCTGCGTCTCTTCTCTCTGACCGAAGGCCAAGACTACCTCGACAAGGCTGAGCAGACCCTGGGCCTGTTTTACGACGACATGGAGCGCAGTCCGTTCGGGTTCAGCCAGCTGCTCGGCGCGCTGGATTTCTATCTCCAGCGTCCCAAACAGATTGTGCTGGTCGGAGACGCCAGCGCGCCGGAGACGCGCCAGCTCCTGGCTCGCATCAACGGGCTGTATCTGCCCAATAAGACGGTCGTGTGTCTGGACCCGCAAAGCCTGGCCGACGGAAAAGGACCGGCAGCCCTGGCCGGCAAGGTGCAGGTCGACGGCCAGCTGACCGCGTATGTGTGTCACAATTTTACCTGTTCGCCGCCGGCAACCGACTGGGGGACCTTGAAGGCGCTACTGCTGGACTGAGCGTCCATTTCCGTCTCGGAGCCAACGGAGAGAGCCTATGGAATTTATCAAAGGCGCACTGCAGGTTGTCTTTTTCGTTGTCTTTATTGGGGCCGGGCTGGCTGCGGCGACGATCATCAGCAACGGTCTGCCGATGACCGACCCGCCGGGTCTGCTGACCCGGGCACTGACCTATCTGAACACCAACGTCGCCCAGACCACCCAAGACTCGGCCTTTCCCGAGCTGCGCATGATCCGCTATCAGGCACCGCCGGCGCTGTTGAGCGATGTGGCCCGGCGGGCCGCCGAAGCCCTGGGCTGGGAGGTGACGGAGACCAATCCCCAGACGCATGCGGTCAGAGCCGTCGTCACCACCAAGCTGTTCGGTTTTCAGGACGATGTCTTTATTCGTGTCTATGCCGCCCGGCCCAGTGGCAGCGCCCTGTACATCCACTCCTCGTCCCGGGTCGGCAAGGGCGACCTGGGCACCAACACGCGCCATGTGATGAACCTCACCGAAGCGGTCTACCAGCTCGCCCCGCCGTCAAGTCGCATCCGCGATGAAGAAGAGTGGAGTCTCAACGAGGAGCCCGGTCTGGACGCAACGCCCGAAGCCGGGCCGCAGGCCGAAGAGGGGCAGGGGGCGGAGCAGAACGGCCAATCGACCGAAGAAGGGGAGAGCTGATGGAAAAACCCGTACAGTTCTACAGCGAAAACATCCCGATGGCCGGCGTGCTGTTCGTACCGGACGATCTGAGCGCCGGCCAGACCCGGCCCGGGATTGTCATGTGCCACGGTTTCACCGCAGTCAAAGAGGTCATGCTGCCCGAGATTGCCCGGCGCCTGGTTGGCCTGGGCTATGTGGTGCTGACCTTTGACTACCGCTTCCTGGGCGCCAGCGGTGGCGAACCCCGGCGCCAGATCATTCCGCTGCGTCAGATAGAAGATATCCGTAATGCGGTGACCTTTCTGCAGCAGCAGCCCGAGGTCGATCCCGAGCGGCTGGGCTTGTTTGGGGTCAGTCTGGGCGGAGCCAATGTGAGCTACGCGGCCGGCGTTGAAGAACGGGTCAAAGCGACGATCAGTGTGTGCGGCATTGGCGACTGCGGGCGCTGGATTCGAGACGCCTGCCACTTCTGGGAGTGGCGGGCCTTGCTGCAACGCCTGGAGGCTGACCGGGCGCGGCGTGTTCTCAGCGGGGAGCTGGAATACGTGCAGGCCAACGAGATTGTGCCCGAACCGGGCAGCACGACCGCGCTGTTCGGTCAGATCCTGGACCAGTACCCGCAGTGGAGCCGGGAAATCAGCCTGTCCTCGGGCTTGCCGATGATCGCCTACAAGCCGGAGTCGGTGGTGGCCGATATTGCCCCCCGGGCGATGCTGTGGCTGCACGGCGATGCCGATGAGCGGGTGTCAATGGAAGAGTCCCAGTCCATGTACGCCAAGGCCGGCGAGCCCAAAAAGATCGTCATCCTGCCCGGCCTCGGTCACAGCGATATTCTGACCGGTCCGGGCCTGGAACAGAGCCTGCCGCACATCAGGGCCTGGTACGCCCAGCACTTATAAGAGGAGGAAGCATGGCGGAACACGGCGAAGAATTTGTTGAGCTGATCGGCGCCCGGGTCCAGGTGCTGCGGGGCGGGCAGGGCAGGCCGCTGCTGCTGCTGCACGGCGCCGGCGGCAACCCCGGCTGGCTCCAGTACCACGACATGCTGGCTCAGCACTACGAGCTATACGTGCCGACCCATCCGGGTTTTGGCGGCTCGATCCGTCCTCCGTGGCTCGACTCGATGCCCGATCTGGTCGATTTTTACGCCGATTTTCTCGATCACTACGGCTGGCAACAGGTGCCCGTGGTCGGCTTCTCAATGGGCGGCTGGCTGGCCGCCGAACTGGCCGCCAGCTGCCCCGAGCGAGTGTCGCGGCTGAGCCTGGTCAATGCGGTCGGGCTCCAGGTCGAGGGCGCCGAAGTCGCCGATATTTTCCTGCTGACCCCCCAGGAGCTGGCCGCGCTGGCTTTCTACGATCTGGGCCAGGTGGCCGAGCGGGAGCGCCTCTTTCCCGCCAAGCCCAGCCCGGAACAGATGATCCTGCGCGACAACAGCCAGCTGATGGCCCAGCTGGTGGGCTGGAAGCCGTATATGCACAACCCCAAGCTGATTCACCGGCTGCGCCGGATCAAGGCGCCGACCCTGGTGGTGTGGGGCAAGCACGACGGCCTTGTCCCGCTCGCCCATGGCGAGGCGTATCAGCGGGCCATTGCAGGCTCGGAGCTGAAAGTGATTGAGCGCTGCGGCCATTCGCCGCAGTTTGAGCGGCCGGCCGAGTTTGTGGCTGTGCTAGAAGCATTTCTGGCCCGTGGCTCACAGTGAAGGAGGGGAACTCCATGGTCGACTATTACTACTTCAGTGAAATGCCGTATCCGGACACGCCCGAGCTGGATCAATACCCGTCCATTCGGCTGACCTATCCCAACAAGTATTTCGACCGTCAAAAGGGTTCGGATCTGCTCCGGCGCTATATTGACGAGTACGCCTATGCCGAGACCGTCGGCTTTGACGGGCTGATGGTCAACGAGCACCATAACACGCCGACCTGTATGCACTACGCGGCCAATATCAGCGCCGCGGCCCTGATCCAGCGCACCCAGGCGTGCAAGATCCTGCTGCTCGGCAACGTGATCGCCCTGTGGGACAATCCGGTCCGCCTGGCCGAAGAGGTCGCCATGCTCGACCTGATGTCCGGCGGGCGGGTGATCTCGGGTTTTGTGCGCGGCATCGGCATTGAACAGTTTTCGATGAACATTGACCCCGGCCTGAACCGCGAACGCTACCAGGAGTCGCACGATCTGATTCTGAAAATCTGGACCCAGCCCGGCCCCTTCCGCTGGGAGGGCAAACACTTTCAGTTTCGGTATGTGAACCCGTGGTGCTTTCCGCTCCAGGAACCGCACCCGCCGATCTGGGTGCCCGGTATCGGCAGCACAGCGTCGATCAAATGGGCCGCCCAGCACGGCTATCCGTATGTCTCCTTCCTGGCGCCCATGGACATGGCCGAGCAGTGGTTCGACCTGTACCGGGAAACGGCCGAGCACAGCGGCTATACCGCCACCCCGGACAACCTCGGCTATATGACCGGCCTGTTTGTGGCCGATACCGAGGCCGAGGCGCGCAAGTCCTACGAACACTATCTGTGGCGGACGCAGACCTCGCTCAAGGGCCCGATGCACTACTATATGCCGGTTGGCATGACCTCACGCGGCACGACCTCGATTCTGTCCGAGGGCTCGGGCGCCAAGAAACACAAGCCCGTTTTTAAGATGACGATTGACGATCTCCAGGAGGCCGGCGGTTTTGTGGTCGGCACGCCCAAGCAGGTGACCCAACGGCTCAAGGAGATCATCCAGCGTCTGGGTATCGGCCATATGCTCTTCGAGGCTCAGTACGGCGGTCTGCCCCACGATCTGACCATGCGCAGTATCGAGCTGATGGGCAAGGAAGTCCTGCCCGCGCTGCGCCAGGAACTCGCCTGAGGGAACGTGTATGAAAGTCGGATTCATCGGTTTAGGAAACATGGGCAACCCGATGGCGGCCAATGTGCGCCGGGCCGGCCACGCTCTACACGTGTACGATGTGCGCCGTGAGGCCGCCGGCCCGCTCGAAGACCTCGGCGCGGTGTGGGCCGACAGTCCCCGGGCGGTGGCCGCCGCGTCCGAGGTCGTCTTGTCCTCGCTGCCCGGCCCGCCCGAGGTCGAGGCGGTCGTCCTGGCCGACGACGGCGTGTTTGCCGGACTCGCCGAGGGAGCAGCCTATATCGACATGAGCACCAACTCGCCGGCGGTCATCAGAGGAATGCGCGCGGCTTTCAGGTGCTCGACGCTCCGGTCACCGGCGGCGTGCCGCGCGCCCGGGACGCCAGCCTGACCGTGTTTGTCGGCGCCACACAGGCCGAGTTCGAGCGCTTTCAGCCGCTGCTGAGCGCGATTGGCAGCAATGTGTTTCACATGGGTGCGGTCGGCTGCGGCAACGTGACCAAGCTGGTCAACAACATGATGGCCTTTGTGAACTTCATGGGCGCGGCCGAAGGGTTGGCGATCGGCGCCAAGGCCGGGGTTGATCCCCAGCTGCTGGTTGACGCCATCAAGACCGGCTCGGGCAACAGCACGATCAACGAATTTGCCATGCCGGCCTTTCTGCGAGGCGAGACCGGGCTGGGCTTCGCCACCGCCTTGGCCACCAAGGACGTGCATCTGGCGGTCGAGCTGGCCAAGGAGTGCGGGGTGCCGGCCGAGGTCGGCCCGCTCGTCGAACAGGCGCTGACCCGCTTCCGTGACGCCGGGCATGGCCAGGACGACATCATGGCTATCGTCCACGATATCGTGCAGCGCTCAGGGGTAGATGTGAGCAGTAAGAAGTCCTAGGCGTCCTGTGCTGACTGCTCTTGCGGTCTTTAATTCCCTCTCCCCTGGAGGGAGAGGGCCAGGGTGAGGGGGAGCACCGCAGAGCCCGTCCAGTTACCCTTCAGTATCCCGCTGACACTCTATCAGCCCGATGATGAAGCAGCAGGCTGAGACGCCCGGTCTCAACGAATCGGACCTCGGTCGTAGCTCGTTCCGGGCACCGAAAAGTCGGTTGTTCTCTTTACTCGCCTTTCGGTTTGCCTCTATACTTGGGCCGAGCCGAGTCTGCCGGGCCCGGCTCGGTCACCGGATGGACAGGGGAACTCAGGGAATCACCACCACAAAAGGAGGGCTGTTATGGCCGACTATGATGTATTGATTAAAAACGGCACGATCGTCGATGGCTTGCGCATGCCGGCCTACCGGGGGGATATCGGTATCCGGGGGGGCAAGATTGCCGCCATGGGTAATGTCGGCGGTGATGCCAGCCGCGTCATTGACGCCACCGGCCTGATCGTCGCGCCCGGTTTCATGGACATTCACACCCATTACGACGCCGCGCTGAGCGGCTGGGACCCATATGCCACGCTGTCGGGCTGGCACGGGGTGACGACTGTCGCCATCGGCAACTGCGGCTTTGGCTTTGCCCCGGTCCGGCCCGAGGACCGCGAACGGGCGATGCTGCGCATGGAGCGGACCGAGACGATTCCGCTGTCGATCATGCAGACCGGGATGCGCTGGGATTGGGTGACCTTCCCGGAATTTCTGGACAGCCTGGATAATCACGGCCTGGGCGTGAATGCGGCCTCGCTGGTGCCGTACTCCCCGCTACGCGCCTGGGTGATGGGCAACGAAGCCGCCCGTGACCCCAACTATCAGGCCAAACCCGAAGAAGTCGCCCAGATGAAGAACCTGCTGCGCGAGGCCCTGGAGGCTGGCGGTTTTGGCTTCTCGGCCACCTTCAGCATGGCCAACCGTGACTACGACGGCGGCTATCTGCCGACCCAGGTCGCGCCGCGTGAAGAATATCTGGAAATGGCGGCGGTGCTGCGCGACTATAACCGTGGCTCAATCGAGTGGACCATGGGCCGAGCGCTGCAGGGCCTCAAGCTCGATTTCCTGATTGAGCTGGCCAAGACCAGCGGTCGGCCGCTCAACTGGAACGCCATCGTGTATGACCCGACCAACCCGACCAACTGGCGTCGCCAGCTCGACTGGACCGAAAAAGCCTATCGCGAGGCGGTCGTCCTGCCGGTCGATATCTGTCTGCCGGTCGAGTTTGAGTTCACCCTGGAAACGATGGGCCTGTTTGACCAGCTGCCGGCCTGGAACGAGGCCACGGTCGGTTCGCTTGAAGAGCGCAAGGCCAAGCTGTCGGACCCGGCCCGGCGTCCGGCCCTGAAAAAAGACATGGAGGGCGGGGTGATGGGCCGGCCACGCCGCCGCGACCGCGATGACGGCGAAGCCGCCCAGGTGTCGATGTTTCAGTGGGACCAGACCTTTGTGGACGATGTCCACCTGGACAAGAATACCCATCTCCAGGGCCGCAGTATCTCCGATATTGCCACCGAACAGGGCAAGCATCCGGTCGATGCCATGCTCGACCTGGCCATCGAGGAAGACTTCAAGACCGAGTTCTCGATGCCCAGCCTGCTCAACGATAACGACGAGGCCGTCGGCCAGATCATCAAGCACCCCCTGTGCCTGATCGGCGCCTCGGACGGTGGGGCGCATACCAAGTTCCTGACCTCGGGCCGCTACCCGACCCACTTTCTGGCCCACTGGGTGCGCGACAAGGGACTGATGACCCTGGAGGAGGCTCACTGGCGGCTGTCAACCATGCTGGGCTGGGCGATCGGGATCCGGGATCGGGGCTGGCTGCGCGAGGGCATGCCGGCCGACATCGTGGTCTACGACCTGGAAAAACTGGCCGTGCAGCCCATGGAGACGGTCACCGACCTGCCCAACAATGACTGGCGGCGGGTCCAGAAGGCGACCGGCTACCATTACACCCTGGTGAATGGCAGCGTGACGTTTGAGGGCCAGACCTGCACCGGAGCGCTGCCGGGCAAGATGCTGCGCAGCTACGAGCAGGGAGCCTAGCTAAAGAGGGTGGGGGTGCCCCACCCTCGATAACCGCACGACAAAGGGAGGAAAAGAGGAGACGTGTCGTCCCTGCGTATGAAAAGCTTGACACGTTTCCCCTTTACAGGCATGGCACGCAGCTTTGATCCCATTCTGGTTGAGGTGATGAAACACGAGCTGGCCGCAGTCACCGAAGAGATGGCCATTGCGGTCAGCAAAACCGGCCGCTCGGCCATGGTCAAAATCGGTGATTTTGCCGCCGCCATCTGCGACGGTCAGGGCCGTCTGATCGGTCCCGGTTATGCCGCGCCGTTTCAGCTCGCCATTTTCATGGAGGTCATGGACTGCGTGCGCGCCAAATGGCACGGCCGCCTCAAACCCGGCGATATCCTGCTCGTCAACGACCCCTACGCCGGCATGGGCCACATGCCCGATGTGGCAATCGTCGCCCCGATCTTCTGGCAGGGGGATATCCTGGCCTACACCATCGCCTACTCCCACCACACCGACATCGGCGGCCGCTTTGCCGGCGGCTTCAGCAGCCAGTGTACCGAAACCTTTGAAGAGGGCTTGCGGCTGCCCATTGTCAAGCTGTACGCCGAGGGCCGGCGCAACGAGGGCTTGCTGGACACCATCCTGGCCAACGTCCGCACCCCGGACGAGTGGCTGGGCGATGCCGAGGCCAAGATTGCCGGCTGCTGGCGCGGTGAGCAAGAGATTGTGCGCATGCTGGAAAAGTACGGCGTGGAGACCTTCAGCGCCAGCTGCGACTATCTGATGGACTATGCCGAGCGCGAGACCCGGGCCGCCATCCGGGCCATCCCTGACGGCGTGTATGCGCACCACGACTTTTTTGAGGACGACGGCTTTGGCACCGAAGGGGTGGAACTCAAGCTGAACGTCGCTTTGCGGGTCAGCGGTGACAGGCTGACGGCCGATTTCAGCGGCACCGCGCTGCAGGCCCGGGGCGCCATCAACCTGCCGCTCAGCATGACCAAGGCCATGGTCTATGCCGCCATCAAGGTCATCGTCCAGCCCGACGTGCTGCTCAACGTCGGCTTTACGCGGCCGATTGACATCCTGGTGCCCGACGGCTGTCTGGTCAACCCCAGCTATCCGGCTGCGGTCGGCGGCCGCGCGCCGTTGTCATTCAGCCTGTTTGACCTTGTTTTTCGGGCGCTGGCCAAAGCCTTGCCCGACCGGGTGCCCATCGCCGGCGAGGGCGGCGACATCCTGCACTTTGCCGGAACCAAGGCCGACGGCACGCCGTTTGCCATGCTGGACGGATTCTTCGGCGGCTGGGGCGGCCGCCCGATGAAGGACGGTATCGACGGGGTGACGCCCATGACCTTTGGCTCGTACGGCACCACGCCGGCCGAACTGCTCGAACGCGAGTACCCGCTGGTGGTCGAGGGCTTTGGCTATCGGGCCGATACGGGTGGGGCCGGCAAATACCGCGGCTCGCTGTCGGTCTTCCGGCAGTGGCGTTTTCTCCAGCCGGGCAAGATCATGATCCGTACCAACCGGCTGAGTCGGCCTTCCGAGGGACTGAACGGCGGCCGACCCGGGGGCTTGTCGCAAAACACCTGGAATGCTCACGCCGAAAACGCCCAGCTGCCGCGCCAGACCCATCTGCATATGGAGGTCAAGGCTGGCGACCGACTCCACCACCTGGTCAGCGGCTCGGGCGGCCACGGCGACCCCTGGACCCGTGAGCCGGAGCGGGTCTTTGCCGATGTCGTGGATGAGAAGGTCAGCATTGCCGGTGCCCGCCAGCAGTACGGCGTGGTCATTGATGCCGACCCGCTGCGCATCAACTGGGACGAGACCGCCGCCCTGCGACAGGCCGGTCGCCAACCGGTCGCCGCCGCCGATTAAATCGACCGGCTATTGTGTTGAAGGGCACTGCATAAACGCGTCACTGCCCAGCCGCGTAGATCGTCAGCAGGAGTTCCGCGAACTCCAAAACGTGCTTTCGCCCAGCCGGATTTTGTCGAGCAATTCTTTCTGGCTATCAAACATGAACCGGCTCCGGTCCGAGCCGCCGATAGCGGCGTTCAAACGCCTCGCGTCCGCCTTCCATCACCCGGCAGACTTCTTCCCGTATGGCTTCCTCCTGCAGAGAGCCTGACCGCACTACAGTGCATTGCCCACCCCGAAAGTCGAGAACGTGTAACATCTCTGCATCGCCGTTCACCACCACGTTCGGGTTATGGGTTACAACGATAATCTGCCGTCGGAGTTTGTTTTCCCGAATTTGCCTTACGACAAGGTCGTAGATCAGGTGATTGTCCAGGTCGTCTTCCGGCTGGTCCAGCACCAGCGGCTCGTCGCCATGCGCGAGCAAGAAGGCCAGCATTGCTGCTGCTCGCTGCCCGGCGGATGCCTGGGCAATAGGTTGAAAATCCGTGCCGTCGCCTGTCTTCCGGGAACCATGCCAGCACTTTATCGAGCAACTCAGGCGTCCGATCAAATTGGCGCTTGAGATAGTTGTTAAAATGTCCGCCGAAGCTGCCTGTACCACAGCAGGTGGCTTCAATGCGATCCTTGAGGCTCTTCAGCCGGGCTTCGAGCACGACACGTCGTTCCGCCGAGTCCTCCGGCAAGTCCGCGAGCAGTTGCGCTACGCTCCCCCTGCTTGGCTGATCGTCCTCCATGGCCAGGATATCGTCCTGGAACCGGTCGTCGAGAACGTTCAACACCTCCCGTAAGGAACGTTCAAGGACTCGGAGGTCGTCACCGTAGGTCCGGCTCTGAATGCGGACAAAGTTGTTGTCAGCCAGCGCCTCGGTGAGAAAATGGTCGCGAGCGTCACTGACAGCGCGACGAGCCTCCAAGACTCTGCGGAGTCCCGTTTGTGACTCCCCTACCAGTCTGTCGCGTTCTTCCCGCAGCGAATCCAGACGTGCCAATTCAGTGTCGATCCGCTGCCGATCCTGCACTAAGCGGCTGTATTCGCTCGGATCGGTGACGCCCTCTTCGCGCAGCATTTCGATCAACCTATCGTAGTTGGTATCCGCCCGGCCCACGGCTTGTTGCCACGCGCTGCTTGTCACTGCTTCGCGCTGGGTCTTGACCACGCCGCGCAGACCTTGCGCGGTGGCGTGCACATCGTCAGCCGCCATGCGCACGGCGGCGGCCAGTGTGTCTATGATCGCAGTGACCTCGCGATCTTCGGCTGAGTCCGTGACGAACAGCTCGTCGGGCAGGTCTTCGGATTGCAACTCTGCGGCTACCGCCTCAAGACGCCCAGCAGCCTCCGCGGCGACATCGAACTGCCGCTCCGTTTCTCTACGCTGACGGCCTCGGCGTCGGTAGCTTGTCAGGACTGCGGTATGCCCCGCTTCCTCGAAGCGCTTCAGTTTTCGCTCTACGTCCTCGTGCTCGACGATGAGGGCGTCCCGGTCGGCCAACCTGCCTTCAAGTTCCCGAATACGTGCTCGCAAGGCATAAAATGCGTCTTTGGCACCGTTCAGGTCTTTTTGGAGTGCGGCTACGCCAGCCGCCTCGTCAATCACCTGCAACAACGCCTGCTGGTTCTCGCCGGCCAGTTCGGCTATCTGCCCCTGGCTGAACATGCGAATCGGAAATCGTGCCGGCGTCACGGTCTGAGCCGATGAGGGCTGCCAGTTGCCCCCGGCTTCTTCCTCCACGCTCGTGTCATCACCCTTCCGTCGTACCCGATACCGGACGCCGTCACGCATCACGGTCCAGCCGAGCTTGGTCGAGCCTGTCAAACCGCCCTCGTCCATGCGCTTCGAGGGCACCCGATTGAATCGTTCAAAGGTCAAGCGGGGTCCGCTGCGCTCTTCTAACAGTTGCAATTCATGTTCACGCCTTGCCGCAAGCCTCAAGGCATGGATGACTGTCGACTTGCCCGTACCACGTCCACCGACCAGGGCGTTGAGCCACGGGCTGAACTCGAGCCTGACCGGTCCACCGTGTCCCATGTACCGCGCGTCCTCAACCTCGATGGCTTCGATGTAATACTTTGGCAGCGCGAAGGGGTCGAAGGGGGCTGGTTCGTCGCTGCGCCGGATTGAAAAGCCTCCGCCGTCCAACAATGCCAGCCGCAGTCCTTCAAGCGATGGGCTCGCCATCTTGACCCAGGTGTAGTGTGAGCCGGGGGAATGACATCCAGTCTGGCTGGCGGAGTGATGGGAGTCTGAGCCGAGAACCTTCGTCCAACTGAGCTTGCGACGACGGTACAGCTCAGGTTCCCCGGCGTGTGGATCGCAGACTTCCATTGCGAACAGGCCGGCGAAGTCGAGCAAGGGCGCTAGTGTGTTGCCTGCCAGTTTCCAGGCGCCCGACGGGCCATCCGCATGGGCGAGAATGGGGAGAGCGCCGGCTCTGCTGATCGCTTCCACGACCCTGATGGGCGCGGCGTCCACCGCGCTGTCACTCGCGCCCCGGCTCCCGCGATACCCGACAGCCCCGAGCAGCCTTGTGACGTCGTCCGAGCTGGTGTCGGTGTCGAGTACGGCAAGGATGTGGATACCGCCATTGGCGGTGACTTCCACACCCGGGAACAGGTATAAGGACCGAAAGTCGGGATGTCGCTCGTGTTCCAATTCGTTGAGCGCCTGTTTGAGCGGATCGATCCACTCGCCCGAGTTGTGATCCGTCACCGCTACACAATCCACGCCAGCACGCATGAAGCCGAGCAGCCAGTCCTTCGGTGTGATTTGCCTCACGGAGGCTTGATCGCCTCCTTTGCCATAGTCCCGGGAGGCTGGCGTATGGGTATGAAAGTCGAACTTCCACCAGCGCGCGCCCGGATATCGCCACTGTCGGCCTTGATCGGATGTCATGCTTGTGCCTCGACTCGCTCGGTTTGCTTTGGGAGGCGTTATGTACGCTTCCTCACCAGAACGTGGTCTTCAGATTGATTTGGTGTATCATTGCTCCAAGCCCGGTCAACCCAGGTATTCCGTTGCCACTCGGGATGCTGATATATGGAGCGGTTGAGTGCTGTATCCGGAGAGAAACGGAAGTCCTCATGCCAAATCAAGACGTGATCCGCGCGGTGGAGCAGCTCGGCGTAGCTTATGAGCTGATTCGCATCGACCCGGCCGATGCCGAGACGGTCGTGTTCTGCCAGAAGTACGGCTACGCCCTCCACGAGTCGGGCAACACGATTATTGTCGCCTCCAAGAAAGAGCCCAAGCGGTTTGCCGCCTGTGTGGTGCTGGCCCATACCCAGCTGGACGTGAACAAACGGGTACGCAAGCTGATGGGGGTGTCAAAAGCCTCATTTGCGACCGCCGAGGAGATGCACGCCGCCACCGGTATGCAGGTCGGTGGGGTGACGCCGTTTTCGCTGCCGGCCGAGTGGCCGCTGTACGTGGACGAGCGGGTCATGGGGCTGGACTGGGTGGTGCTGGGCGGTGGTGGCCGGGATACAAAAATCAAGATCCGCCCGGCGGTGTTTTCCCGCCTGGAGGCCGAAATCGTGCCAGACCTGGCAATCGAGCGTCATTAGGCCGTGGCTTGTTGGCCAAGACCCGGCGCAGTACAGTGGGCTGCCCGAACAATCCCAAACACAGGAGCAAGCATGTCGTCTAGCCGTCTTCGCCTTATCCAAAGAAAAAACGTGTCGTCCCTCCGTAGCTTGACACGTTTCCTCTTTCCTCGTCCCGTGCGTTCCTGTTTCGCCCTGCTGCTTGCACTTGGGCTCCTCATCGCCAGCGTCCCGGCGTTCGCCGAATCCCTGCCAGACGAACACAGAACCTGGCGGCTCGTCTCGGAGCTGTCCGAAGAAGAGTTGGCGTCCATTGATTTTGCGACCGACACCCCCCGGGACGCGACCATTCCGTATCTGCCGGCCGAAGCTTATCCGTTTGAGGCACCCTACACGGCCGAGGAAATGGGTTTCCGCTCCATGGAATTTCCGCATATGCCGCGCTGGAACTGTGTCCAGATTGAAGACGGCGGGGTGCTGACGCCCAGCGGCTATCTGTCCAATCTCAAGGTCATCGTGCTGGTTCACTACCGGGAGCCGGCAGGCCTGCTCGGCCATCTGACCGCCCCGCCCGGCGAACTGTTCTCCCGCTGGCTCACCCAGGATCTGATGCCGCCGGAGAATCACGGCAACCAGCTGCTGTTCATCAGCTACCGGACCGATAAGGAGCAACGCAAAAAGGCCGACCTGTTCGGCTATTCTCCGACCCTGCGCCGCGTCCGGCGTTTCCCCCAACCCCTGCGCGAGGAAAGAATGATCGGCTGGCCGCTGACCTATGACGACTCGGTCGGACGCGACGCCTGGGAGTTCAACTGGCGCTTGCTGGGCACCGATGTCCTGCACGAAACCATACGCTTTCCGGTCACCCGCCAGACCATCACCCTGGCGTCCCCGGGCGGCGTGTTTACCGATGTGGCGGCCAAAGATCTCAAGCTCATGGGCGAGGACTACGCCCACTACAACCCTGACGGCAGTGTCTCGACCTATGTGGTCGAAGCCCGGCCCAAGGCCGACTGGCTGCCCGACTATTACGCCGGCAGGGTCATCTATTGGCTGGACCAGCACCTGTTCTATCCCCTGCGTACCGAGGTCCACAGCCCCGACGGTGAGCTGCTGTTCATTGACGAGCGGGTCGCCACGATCATGAATCCAGACCTGGGCGACCGGGGCTATCACAACCTGATCGCCGTGTGGTGGGACGTTCGAGAGGATTTCTACGGCTACAGCGTCCATGACGCGATGAGCGTCAAAACCTGGTCTCAAAAAGACCTGGACGTGTTCTTCAGTCCCGACTTCATGCGTCGTGGCTGGTTCCCCGAACCGCTCAAGACCCAGGCCGCGATCAGTTCACCCGATGAGTTTTTTCTGCGCCCGTATCTGTACCGGGACAAGTTTCCCGAGGCGCGCAGCTTCCAGCTGCCGGCTAGCCTGGAAGCCCGCATCCGGGCCCAGAATGCGGCCGGGCGAATTGTGTTCGGAGAAGATGGGGAGCTTGCCCAGGCAGCCGTCCCGGTGGATTGATACCCCTGGTGGCTGCCGCCCGTATCTTTGTATCCTGCAATCTCTGGAAGGTGACTGTTTATGAGAACGGGTAGGGATATATGTCACCGAGGCTCCGACCCAAGAAATAATTACAATCCCAAGTAGTGTCCGTTCAAACATTGTCATCTTTAATTTTCGTGTGAATTGCCTGGTGATAATTCGTTCAGCCGTTCTTGAGCGGCTTGCGCCCACTCTTCATAGCCTTAGTTTTTTCGACAAGTCACTGATTCCTAGATTTCGACAAGTCACTGATTCCTAGATCGTTTAGGGGATGATGCTATGTGGGCGGCCTTTTGGAAGGCTCGGAAGCAGAGTCAGTATAAAAATACTTTTGCACAAGCTGTTGAACAAGCGTTAGAGCCAGCGCTAGAGGATGAGTTTATGCAAGCGGCCATCCTTATGCCCGTCTTGGAGGGACAAGCCGTTGCTAACGATTTTGCAGAGGCGCAAAGGACTATGGATCGGCTCCTTGAGCTTGGGCGGACAGTCGCTGACGCCCCTCGCAAACTTATCGTTCTTCTCAGTGTAGCTAGAGCAAGCAACATGTTCGGAAGAAAAGCGGAGGCTCGTAGCCTGGTAGATCAGATGCTCTCAGTCAATACTCCCATTTCTGGTGATTTGCCACCAGAGTCCCTTCTAATTTTAGGCGGTATAGCCCAAGTGCTCGCTGATATGGGCGACAAGCAAAAAGCGGCGGCCCTTCTTGATAATGTGTTAGAAGACTTTGATGTCACGTCTGTGGACAATGAGAATAGGAGGGATGAAGTGCTCGCGCTGCTTTTGACCGTGCGGGCTGGAATGCAGGACTTTCCGAACGCTATCAGCACCCTGGATGAGGCGCTTGTTTTTGCCGAAATGATCGATCCGAGGGAGAGCGCACAGGCCGACACAATAATTCTAATTGCCGAGGCATATGCAAAAATAGGAGCGGTGTCCGAGGCTCGCACAGCATTGTCACGAGCAATCGGGCTAGCTCGTGGACTACCAGATTCAGGCTCCCAAGCAGTTCTTTTTATGAGCATTGCCAAAGTCCAAAACATACTCGGTGATAAAGCAAAAACGAATGCTTCGCTGTCGTATGCGTCTGAACGGGTACTGCGTATCGTCGAAAAACCGGAACGGGCCATAGCGCTTGCTTTGTTAGCGCAGGCATATGTTGAGGCCGGAAGAGCAAAGAAAGCGCACCCAGTAATATACTCAGCGATACGAGTAGCGTCCAAAATACGAGACAAAGAAGAGAAGGCTATTGCCTTAGCCAACGTTACTCGTTCAATGGCTAAGGTAGCCAAAGAGCTTTCTTTTCCACTCATTTGATACATTGTGACTAAGCCTCTAACTACGAATCCCGTTTTCTAAAATGCCCATCGTCTCTAACTCTTGCAACAACACTCTCTTGTCGTCTTTGGAAATGGGAATTTTCCGCGGCGGGCACAGCAAAAGAGCTGTCCGCCGGGAAACGCGGCTTGATCCTGCGACCCGAGGGCGTACAACGGAGGCCAGAGGGGACGGCTATGGGCGAACAGACGTTTTTAAGCGGTCGGGTTCGGGTGCTGGTCGGCGATATTACCCAACAGCGGGTTGATGCGATTGTGAACGCCGCCAATGCCAGCCTGCTGGGCGGAGGTGGGGTGGACGGCGCCATCCATCGGGCCGGTGGTCCCGACATTCTGGCCGCCTGCCAGGAGATTCGACGGGTGTCCTACCCCGACGGCCTGCCGACCGGACAGGCCGTCATTACCTCTGGTGGCCGTCTGGCGGCGCGCTTTGTGATTCATACGGTCGGGCCGGTCAAGAGCGCCGAGGGCGAGCGGGCGGCCGGCCTGCTGGCGGCGTGTTATCGCAACGCGCTGGCCCTGGCCGTCGAACACGGCCTCAGCTCCATCGCCTTTCCCGCCATCTCAACCGGCGTGTACGGCTATCCGCGTGAGGAAGCCGCAGGGGTGGCCTCGCACGCCATTGCCGACTTTCTGGCCGATGACACGTCTCTCAGCGAGGTCCGGCTGGTGTTTTTCGCCGAGCAGGACGCGGCGATTTTTGTCCGTCACCAGGCCTTTTAGGCGTCGAGGTTCAGCGGAGTAAAGGCGTCGGCTTCGCCCCGTCTGAGGCGTTCCAACCCGTCCTCGCCCTCGTCACAGTACAGCTCGAACTGGTTGCCCTCGGGATCCCGAAAATACACACTCTTGGTGATGCCGTGGTCGATGGTGCCGGTGATCTCGGCCCGGCGCTGCTTGAGGGCGTGATAAAAGGCTTTGAGCGTGCCGAAGTCTTCGACCTGCAGGGCGACGTGGTGGAGGCCGACCTGGGCGTCGTGCACCGGTGTCGCCTCAGGCGGGACTTCCAACACCGCCAGATCGTGGTGCTGCTCGCCCAGGCTGAAGAACACCCCCTTGGGACGGGTGAGGCGGGTGACGACCTCGAAGCCCAACACCTGGGTATAGAACTCTTCGAGACAGTCCAGATCGCGCGCTTTTAAGACCACATGGCCGACTTTTTTGGGACGCAGCATGGTTCGTCCTCCTTTTTTCCTCCTTAGCAGCCGGTCCCCGAGTCTGTAAAGAGGAAAGGTGTCGTCCCTCCGCAGGTTGACGCGTTTCCTCTTCACAGCCGTCTTCGGCTTGAGCCGACAAACCGCCCCGTGCTAGTGAAAGAGAAACCACACGGGGGACGCGTATGCCATTCATCGCTGTTCGTGATCTGCACATGTACTATGAAACCCGGGGCAGCGGACCGCGGCTGCTGTTCATCAGCGGTACCGGCGGGGACCTGCGGCGCTCGCCCAACGCCTTTGACGCCCCGTTCAGCCAGCACTGCGAGGTGCTGGCCTACGACCAACGCGGCCTGGGCCAGACCGATAAACCCGATGTGCCGTATACCATGGCCGACTATGCCGACGACGCCAACGCCCTGCTCGACGCGCTGGGCTGGGAGCGCTGCATGGTGATGGGGGTGTCGTTCGGCGGCATGGTGGCCCAGGAGTTTGCCCTCCGCTACGGGCAGCGGGTCGAACGCCTGATCCTGGCCTGTACCAGCAGCGGCGGGCAGGGCGGTGCGTCCTATCCCCTGCACGAACTCGCCGGCCTGGGGCTCGAAGACTGGGCGCAGCGGGTGGTGGAGCTGGTTGACATGCGCCGTGATGCAGCCTGGCAGGCGGCCAATCCGGCCGAATTTCAGGCGCTGGTCGATGAGATGCTGGCCGGTCTGCGTATCGGGGCTGACGAGCCGGGCCACGCCATGGGCGCCCGCCGCCAGATCGAGGCCCGCAAGGATCACGATACCTACGACCGACTGCCGTCGCTGCATATGCCGGTGTTGATCGCCGCCGGTCGCTACGACGGCATTGCCCAGGTCAGCAATCAGCAGGCCATGCTGGGCCAGATCGCCTCGGCCCAACTCGAACTGTTCGAGGGCGGGCACCTGTTCTTTGTGCAAGACCCGCGCGCCTACGAGTGCATGAGCGCTTTTCTGAAGGGCGAGCGGGACGACCTGCGCGGGGAGGTCCGGGCGGCCTGATGGCGGTCGAGCCATCTCAGCAGCAGGGCGTGCTGTTCCCCGAAGAGTTTGCCGAGCAGACCAGGGCACGCCACGCCTTCAGGGAGGACGCTGACCACCGCTCAAGCAGCGATCCGCGTCCCCTTTATCCGACGCCGGCCTATACCTGCGTCTCTGGCCTCAGCCAGCTCACCCGCCTCCTGCCACAGCTCCTCGCCGCGCCAGCCCTGGCCTGCGATACCGAAACAAGCGGCCTGGACTGCCGAAAAGACGCGCTGCGGCTGATCCAGCTGGCAACGCCCGATCAGGTCTACCTGGTTGACGCCTCCACCCTACCGCCCCGAGCCCTGGCGCCGCTGTTCGAGAACGACCGGGTGTGGATTTTCCACAATGCCAAGTTTGACCTGAAGTTCCTGGTCAGCGCCGGACTCCCCTGGCCGCAGCGCCTGTTCGACACCATGCTGGCCAGCCAGCTGCTGACGGCCGGACTGCGCACCGGGCATGGCCTGGAAGACGTGGTGGCCCGCCAACTCGATCTGAGCCTGCCCAAAACGGTCCGCGCCAGCGACTGGACACAGGCCGAGCTGTCCGAAGCCCAGCGCGCCTATGCGGCCCGCGATGTAGCTGTGCTGTGGCCGCTGTACACCGGCTTGCAGGGCGAACTCAAAGCCGCCGGCCTGGAGCGGGCGGCGGCTATCGAGTTCGGCTGCATCAAGGGCTTGGCCTGGCTGGAAATGCAGGGCATGGGCTTTGACGCCGAGCGCTGGCTGGCGCGGACGCTGGACGACGAAACCCGTTTGGCCGACCTGAAACACCGGCTCGACGGCACGCTTGCCGGTCAGGGCAGGGCGGTCAACTGGCTCTCGCACCAGCAGGTCCGGCAGCTGTTCCAGGATTTCGGCATCAGCCTGCCCAACACCCGGGCCGCTAGCCTGAAAAAGGTCGATCATCCGCTGGCGCGTCTGCTGCTCGCCTACAAGGAGACCGCCAAGCGGGTCAATACCTACGGCCGGGCGGTCAT
>JAGWBB010000134.1:23896-24675 GCA_021296095.1 Desulfurellaceae bacterium
TTGCCGCCGCCCTGGCCGACGATGAGACCATGCTGCGGGCGTTTCATGAGCGGGTCGATCTCCACGCCCTGACCGCCTCGCGCATTCTTCAGCTACCCCTGGCCGAGATCGACAGCCAGCACCGCCAACTGGCCAAAAGCGTGAACTTCGGCCTGCTGTACGGCATGGGCGTGCGTGGGCTCAAGCTTGACGCCGAAGCCAAGTATGGGGTGGGCATGACCGAGGCCGAGGCTGCCCGCTATCACCGGGCCTTTTTTCACACCTATCAGGGCTTGCAGCGCTGGCACCAGTGGGCCAAGCGGCAGATCGAACGGCGCAGCCAGCAAACGCTTGAGACCCGTACTCTGACCGGTCGGCGCTTCCTGAATGTCCGTCACTTTAACGTCCTGCTCAATATCCCGGTTCAGGGCAGTGGCGGGGACGGCCTGAAACTGGCTTTAGGCCGCCTGTTTGCACACCGCCATGAAGCGCCCGGCGCGTTTCCGGTCGCCTGCGTGCATGACGAAATCGTGGCCGAAGCACCGCTGTCCGAGGCGAACCGGGCGGCCGAGTGGCTGGCCCGCCATATGAGCGAGGCCATGCAGGAAGTCGTTGGCGGCCGGGTGCCGATTGAGGTCGAAACCACGCTTGGCAAAGACTGGGCCGGCGCGCCGCTCGATTCGTGAGGATCGGCTCGGCTTTCCCCACGCTTCAGAATAGCGTATGACAGGCGGGAGTCGTGCACCATTAAGGAGGGACCGAACATGGCCGGACCAGAGATTGTCAAGCTGAAACGTATT
>JAGWBB010000134.1:24733-25853 GCA_021296095.1 Desulfurellaceae bacterium
CGGGTGGCCGACGATATTGGCGTCGAAGCGCTGACGGTGGCCGGCCGGTCGGCCGAATGGCTGCGGGCGCCGGGCGCCCAGGCTGAGCGGGCCATTCTGTATCTGCACGGCGGCGGCTATGTGATGGGCTCGCTCAACACCCACCGTTCGCTCGGCGGCGAGGTGTCCCGGGCGGCTCAGGCCGCAGTGCTCATGCTCGACTATCGGCTGGGGCCCGAAGAGCCGTTTCCGGCCGCTGTCGAGGACGGGGTGGCCGCCTACCGCTGGCTGCTCGATAACGGTTTCGAGCCGCACAATCTGGCCATTGCCGGAGATTCCGCAGGCGGTGGGCTGGCCGCAGCCACCCTGGTTGCGGCCCGCGACCAGCAGCTGGCGCTGCCTGCGGCTGCGGTGTGCATCAGCCCCTGGTCCGACATGACGTGTTCCAACGAGTCCTACCAGACCCGAGCCGAGGCAGACCCCATGATCGGACCGGATATCGGCAAAATGGTCGATCTGTATCTCCAGGGTAAGGACGCCACCGATCCCTACGCCTCGCCCAACTTTGCCGATCTGCGCTCTCTGCCCCCGCTCCTGATCCACGTTGGCCGGGATGAGGTTCTGCTGGACGACGCGATCAAACTCGATCACAAAGCCCGGGCCGATGGCGTGGACAGCACCCTGGAAGTCTGGGAAGACATGATTCATGTCTGGCACGCCTTCCATCCCATGCTACCCGAGGGCCGGGACGGGATTGTGCGGGTCGGGGAGTTGCCTAGCGCGGGGCCGCATAAGACATGGGAGAGGAACGATGGACCTGAACTATTCCGCCGAGGAGACGGCTTTTCGCGACGAGGTGCGCGCCTGGATTGAGGCCAATCTGCCGGACGATATCCGGGAAAAAGTCGTGACCTATCAAGATCTGAGCAAAGACGACTACACCCGCTGGCACAAGATCCTGGCCGACAAAGGCTGGGTCGCACCGGAATGGCCGCAGGAGTGGGGCGGGACCGACTGGACGATCGTTCAGCGCTATATCTTTGAGGAAGAGATGGGCGCGGCCGGCTGTCCGGGCCGCATGCCGTTCGGGCTGTCGATGTGTGCGCCGGTGCTGTTTCGGTTCGGGACCGAGGCGCAAAAG
>JAGWBB010000135.1:0-1252 GCA_021296095.1 Desulfurellaceae bacterium
GATCGCCGTCAACGGCTCTGTCGGCGGCATCTACGCCCGCCTGGCCCAAGCGCACGGCAAAACAGTCGCCGTAGCCGACCTCGAGGCCGGCTTTGGCCGCGCGTTTGCCGCCGCCCCGCCCATGGCGTTTCCCGGAGCCGCAGCCGGCGAGATTCCTGCTCTGGAGAAAAAGTGGTGGCGGGAGTTAGTCCTCCAGGTCTTTTCCCCGCTCGGGCCGTTTCCCGCCTTTGAGGCCTATTTTGACGAGTTGTACGACTTTTTTGCCCAGCCCCGGGCCTGGCGGCTCTACCCCGATACCCGGCCGGCGCTGGAGGCCCTGCACGCCCGGGGGGTGCGGCTGGGAGTGATCTCAAATTTTGACTCGCGTCTGTTCGGCCTGCTCGACGGCTTGGGGATTGCCCGGTTTTTCGATCCAACCGTCATCTCGGAGCGGCCAAACCGGACACCGCCATCTTCAGCCACGCCCTGGCCCACCACGGGCTGGCCCCCGAACACGCCGTTCACGTCGGCGACAGTTACGAGATGGATGTCCTGGGCGCCCAGGCGGCCGGGCTCCAACCGGTTCTGATTGACCGCCGGGCCGAGCCGTCCAGGCCGGGCACCTGTCTCTCGGTCAGCGATCTCGTCCACCTCCCGGCTGTGCTCGACCGCTTGGAGGCCGCCCGTTCCGGCCGGTCCTGAGCGGCTACACCACCTCTTTGGAGCGAAACTCGGCGATATCCTGCCACGAAAACCCGGCTTCGAGCAGGACTTCCTCGCTGTGCTGGCCCAGCTCCGGCGGCGGAGTGGCGGTACTCAGCGGCGTCTCGCTCAGGGACAGGGGCGTGCCGACGACCTTCACCTTCCCAATCTGGGGATGGTCCATCTCCGAGATATAGCCGTTGGCCAGGGCTTGCTCGCTGTTCAGAATATCCTGATAGTTCTGTACCGGCGTGGCCAGCACATCGATAGCGTTCAGGAGCGCCATCCACTCGTCGGTCGTTTTGGTCGGAAAGACCTCGTCCAGAAGCTGTTCAATCTTTTCGCCCCGGAAGTTCCGAATGACGTTGTCGCTGTACTCGTGCTCATCCCGGACATGCTCAATGCCCATCACCCGGCAGAAGTCCGGCCAGCGTTTGTCGTCCACCCCGGCCAGACACAGCCAGCCGTCCCGGGTCGGAAACGAGCCCCACACGCCTTGCAGAAACTGGTGCCCCCGGCCGGCTCGGCGGGTCTCCAGGCCGCTGATCGAGGTATAGTTGATCTCCATCGG
>JAGWBB010000135.1:1281-1881 GCA_021296095.1 Desulfurellaceae bacterium
GGCCGGTTTTTTCGCGCGCGTACAGCGCGGCCAGAATCCCCGCCATCAGCATGAACGCCCCCGAATGGTCGGCGACCAACGTCCCGCACGGCAGGGGTCGGTCGTCCGGCCTGCCGTTCTTGGCCATCACCCCGCCGGCCGCCTGGGCCAGGGTGTCGCGGCTCGGCCGCCTGACCCACGGTCCCTCGGGTCCCCACGATGAACCCTGGGCAAAGATCAGCCCCGGGTTGCGTTTCGACAGCGCCTCATAGCCGAACCCCAGGCGGTCCAGCACGCCCGGCCGATAGTTGGTCAGCAGCACATCGGCCGAGTCCAGCAGCCGGTCGAGAATCGGTTGGGCCTGAGGCTTCTTGAGGTCCAGCGTCAGGCTGCGTTTGCCCCGATTCATGGCCAGAAAGTAATGGCTGAAGTCGGCGTGTCGGGCGTCCGGCCCGGCAATCAACTGGACCAGCATAAAGCGGCTGAGGTCGCCGGTCTCGCGCATCTCAATCTTAATCACGTCGGCGCCCATATCGGCCAGGAACAGGCCGGCGTACGGGCCTTGAATCTCTTGGGCAATCTCAATGACCTTCACTCCATCCAGCGGTCCGGGCATACATC
>JAGWBB010000135.1:1916-7027 GCA_021296095.1 Desulfurellaceae bacterium
CGCGCCCCTACAAAACCGGTGTCAAGCTGGCTATAACAGCAGCCATCTTTTCGGCTCAGAGAAGGAGGATGCCATGCCAGGACGTGAAGCTATTCCGAAGGTCAGCAACTGGGGACGCTGGGGCCAGGACGACGAAAAAGGCACCGCCAATTTCATCACCCCGGAGGTGATTGTGGCGGCCGCCCAGCTGGTCAAAAAGGGCGCGGTCTTTTGCTGCTGTATTCCGATTGACCAGAACGGGCCGGTCTTTCCGACCCGCACCCCGCCGCAGCGTTTTATGTCGATCCTGAACGTCCCCCTCAACGAGGTCGGGCTGGCCGGCTCGGCCATCGCCAACGACGACTATATTACGATGTATCTCCAGGGCTCGACCCAGTGGGACAGCCTGGCCCACGTCGGCTACGACGGCAAATTCTATAACGACGCCGACACCAGCACCGTCACCGCCCACGGTGGAGCGGCCCGCAACGATATCGGCAAGCTGTACCAGTCGTTTGTCACCCGCGGTGTGCTGCTCGACATGGTCCGCTACAAGGGCTGTGACGCCGACGGCCACCTGCCCAAGGACTATCCGATTACGATTGAAGACCTCGACGGCTGCTGCCAGGCCCAGGGCGTGACCATCAAAAGCGGCGACGCCTTATGCCTGCGGACCGGCTGGGTGCCGTACTGGTACGGCCTGGAGACGGCCGAGGACAAAGACGCCTATTTTCACGCCCAGCCGGGCATGGCGGTGGCCACCGCCGAGTGGGTCCACCGCAAAGAGATCTCGTGCATTGCGGTGGACAACATCGCCGTCGAGCGCCTGCCCTCAGAGGTGGATGGCGAGTTCATCCCCTTCCATCAGGTCGCGATCCGGGACCTGGGCCTGACGCTGGGTGAAATTTTTACCTTTGAGGAACTGGCCAAAGACTGTGCGGCCGACGGCGTGTACGAGTTTCTGTGGGTCGCCCCGCCGCTGCATATTCCCAATGCGGTCGGCAGCCCGCTGAATCCTTTGGCCATCAAATAAGAAAGCCGCCCCGCAGGACGGCTGTGTTGACCGGGGACGCGTCGCCGTCCCCGGCCTATCTGGTCGGCTGCGGTGGCCTATCTGGCCAATGCCCGCAGGCGCGCAATGCGCTCTTCGAGCGGCGGGTGGGTGCTGAAGAAGCGGGCCACCGACTGACCGCGCAGCGGGTTGACGATGAAGAAGTGCGAGGTCTGGGGCGAGGCGTCCATCGGGATGCGCTCCGCAGCCAGCCCCAGCTTTGACAGCGCCGAAGCCAGGCCGAGCGGATCACCGCTCAGCGCCGCCCCGGTCCTGTCCGCAGCAAACTCGCGTGTGCGTGAAATCGCCATCTGAATAATCGTGGCCGCCAGCGGGGCCAGAAAGGCCATCACCAGCATCCCGAGCATGCCCCCGCTGTCTTCGTCGTCATCACTCCGGCCCATGCCGAAAATCGCCGCCCACTGGGCCATACTGGCCAGCATCATGATCGCCCCGGCCAGGGTGGCGGCAACCGAGCTGATCAGAATATCGCGGTTTTTGACGTGGGCCAGCTCGTGGGCCAAGACCCCGGTCAGCTCGCGCTCATCCATCAAGCGCAGAATCCCCTGGGTCACGGCCACGGCCGCATGGTTCGGATCGCGACCGGTCGCAAAGGCGTTGGCGCCCTCGGACGGAATAACGTATAGCTTGGGCATTGGCAGCCCGGCCCGCACGGTCAGATTGTGCACGATGCGGTGCAGCTGCGGCGCCTGAGCCTCGGTCGCCTCCTGCGCCCCGTACATGCGCAGCACAATCTTGTCCGAGAACCAATAGCTGCCGAAGTTCATGACAACGGCAAAGATAAAAGCGATCACCAGACCGCCCTGGCCACCCATGTACTGACCGAAGAGCAGGATCAACCCGGTCATGGCCCCTAGCAAAAACGTCGTGCGTAGCATTAATCAACACCTCCGTGGCGAAGTCTTACTATTACGGTAAGATCGCACCCTGGGGCTGTCAACTCGGGCTGCACTGAGCGGGCTTCCCCCGCATGAATTGAGGGTTCCGATAGGAACGGAGAGCAACGAACGGTCAGGTCTCACATCCCAAGTCGTCAGCGCAGAGGTGAGCCGGGTCTTGAAGCCCTTGCTAGCGTGCTTTTTTCTGTTCTTCGTAGGCGCCGACAAAATCGTCCAGGCTGAGCGTCACGTTGACGCTGAGGTCTTCATCAAGCCCTTCGAAGAGAACGCCATCCTTGCCCCGCACGCTGTAAAAGACGACGCCCCCGCCATCACCGGCTCCTTCCCGGTGCGGAGCGCCCGGCGGGCTGGAGGTGTAGCTGCCGACTGGACGAATCTCCTGGAGCGAGCCGTCAGGCTCATACAGCCGGTGCTCGCCCTGCACGACCAGGGTGTTGGTGAGCGCCAAGTGTCTGTGCAGAAATATCTGCTCGTGGGCCGGGAATTTGAGAATGAAGTCGACGATCAGCTTTTCGGTATCAACATCGAGCATGGCAAACACAAAATGCTCGAAATCTCCTAATCTGTACCACCGCATATTGCGGTCATCGAAGCTATGCAGCGGTGTCTCGGCAGTGCGCGTGCTTGTCATTCAGCTGGGTCCTTTCTCCCGGTTTGTTGAGGGACGTGCGAGAGTATCGAATACGGCTGGCTGTAACAAGCCGACGGCTGTCGCATTGGTGATGAGTCCAGAGCCTAGAGCACAAAGCGGCTCGTCAGCAGGCCGAGGATCAGCAGGACTCCGTAGGCCAGGTGGAGTTGGGCGGACTGGGCGTCAATCTCCTGATCCTTGAGTTCCTGGGTCTGAAAGATCGTCCGCACGACCGGAACGGCCAGGGCCAGGGCCAGCAGGGTCAGCAACACCGGCCACGGCGCGTAGCCCAGCACCACCAGCGCCACGGTCAGCACAAACGCGCCGTACACCAGGCCGGCCATCTCCCAGTTCGCCGCCTTTCGTCCGATGACGGTGGCCAGGGTGTTTTTGCCGTGGCCCCGGTCGGCCTCAATATCACGGATGTTATTGGCCTGGAGAATCGCCGCCACCAGACAGCCGACCGGCAGTGACATCAGCAGTGGGGCCAGGGCGAAGGTCTGGCGCTGCACATAGTAGGCGCCCATGATGATGACCGGCCCCATGAAGACAAAGACGGTCGCCTCACCCAAAGTGATATAGGCCAACGACAGCGGCCGGGCGGTATAAAAATAGCCGGCCAGCACGCTCAGCAGCCCCAGGGCCAGGATCGGCCAGCCGCACAGCGCGACCAGAATAAGGCCGAACAGGCTGCCCACCCCAAAGCTCGCCAGCCCGCCCCAGTACAGCTGCTCGGCCGGCAGCAGGTGGCGCTGAATCACCTGGCTGCCGCTCTTGGATTCCAGGCTATCAACCCCGCTCCGGTGGTCGTAATAGTCGTTGATCATATTGGTCCCGATGTGGATGAACAGCGAGCCGAACAGGGCCAGAAAAAAGAGGCCCCACCAGAACCGGCCGTCGAGCGCGCCCAGCACCGAGCCGATCAGGACCGGGGTCATCGACGCCGTAAACGAGAAGGGTCGGCTGGCTTCGATCCAGCTCTGAACAGAACCCGGTGCGGGACCAACAGGGACGGTGTGCTCCTGGGACATGGCGCTCTCCTTTCGGGCGTATTATGGGCGTGTCGCGGGAGGCGAGTCAAAGGGGGAGGGGATACGGAATGCTGAACGGAAGAGCGCTGCGGCTTGCCCGTCCGAGCCTGACAGGCTAAACCCTCGACAGAGGAAACGTGTCAACCGTATTCATACGGCTGGACGACACGTTTCCTCTTCACTGAAAAGGAGAACCGGGTATGGCGGAGCAGATTGGCCGTTTGGATCATATTGGTATCGCGGTCCACAGCATTGCGCGGGCGCGGACCTTTTTTGAAGAGACACTGGGAGCGCGATTCCGTTTTATAAAAACGTCGCGCGACGGCAGTTTTCGTTTTGCGGTGTTCGACCTGCACGAGTTCACCATCGAGCTGATTGAACCGGCCACCGAAGACAGCTTTTTGACCAAGTATCTGGAAAAAAGGGGTGAAGGCGTACACCACCTCACCGTGCAGACCCCGGACCTGAAAAGAAAGGTCGCCGGCTTGGAGGAGAAAGGGCTGCGGGTGGTGGACAAACACCTGGACGGACCCGATTTCATCGAAGCCTTTATTTCGCCCAAGAGCGCCTGTGGCGTGCTGTTCCAGCTGGCCGAGACCTGCCCGCCGCTGGATAATGAGCCGTACTGGCAAGATGAACAGGACACATAACAGACCCATGACCCGCTTCATGCCTGTCTGGCTGCTCGTCGTGGCCCTGGCCACGGCCTGCACCAATAATCCCTACCGGCCGGAGGAGGCCGCAAAAAACGTTCTGTACGAGACCTTCCGCGAAGACCTCAAACACCTCGACCCGGCCCTGGCCTATGTCTCCAACGAACTCGATGTCCTGAGCCAGATCTATGAAACCCTGGTTCAGTACCACTTTCTGAAACGCCCCTACAGCCTGGTGCCGCTGACCGCCACGGCTGTCCCCCAGGCCCAGCTGTACGATGCCCAGGGTCGCCTGCTGCCCCCCACCGCACCGGCCCGCGAGGTCGCCAAGGCGGTCTACACCATCACCATCACACCCGGCATTCGCTACCAGGATCACCCCAGCTTTGCCCGGACTGCGGACGGACGCTCCCGCTGGTTCCTCCAGCCCGGCGAACACTTTCCACCCATCAGCCATCCGAATGAGCTGCCGCAGCACGGCTCGCGTGAGCTGACCGCCCATGATTACGTCTACCAGATCAAACGGCTGGCCTCGCCCCTGCTGGCCTGCCCGATTTTTTCTCTGCTGAGCAATTACATCGAGGGGTTTCAGGAGTTTCATCAACGGCTCAGCCAGGAAGTCACCCGGCTGCGCCAGGAGCGCCGCCGGGCGGCCGGGGCGCTGTATAACCAGGAGGCCGACGAGCGCACGAACCCGATCTACCTGGATTTGCGCCAGTACGAGCTGCCCGGCGTCCGGGCGCTCGACGACTACACCCTGCGAATCAGCCTGAGCCGCAAATACCCCCAGTTCGTGTACTGGCTGGCGATGCCCTTTTTTGCCCCCATGGCCTGGGAGGCGGACCG
>JAGWBB010000135.1:7080-8596 GCA_021296095.1 Desulfurellaceae bacterium
CTGGCCGTCAACCAGTCGAACTATCGCATGGTGCTGCGGCGCAACCCCAACTTTCACCCTGAAACCTATCCCAGCCACGGCACGCCCGAGGACGAGGCAAACGGCCTGCTGGCCGACCGCGGCAAACGCCTGCCGTTTGTCGACGAGCTGGTCTACGTGCTGGAAAAAGAGCCGATCTCGGAATGGAATAAATTTCTTCAGGGCTATTACGACCGGGCCGGGATCAACCCCGACGCCTTCGATCAGGTCGTGCAGTTCGACCCCAGCGGCGAACTCGAACTGGCCGAGGCTCTGCGGGAGCGCAACTTCCGGCTGCTGAGCGCGGTCTCTCCCTCCACCAGCTACTACGGCTTCAATATGCTGGACGATGTCATCGGCGGCTATGACGACAAGCGGCGCAGCCTGCGCCAGGCGGTGTCGATTGCCCTGAACATGGAGGAGTATATCCAGATCTTTCTGAACGGTCGCGGCCTCCCGGCCCATAGTCTGCTGCCGCCCGGCATTTTCGGCTACCGGGAGGGTCGGGCCGGCATGAACCCGGTGGTCTACGACTGGGACGCCCGGCTCGACCGGCCGCAGCGCAAGAGCCTGGCCGAGGCCAGACGGCTGCTGGCCGAGGCCGGCTATGCCAACGGGCAGGACGCCGACGGCAAACCGCTGGTGCTGTTCTTTGATACGGTGGCGGCCGGGCCGGGCTCCAAAGCGCCGCTCGACTGGTTGCGCAAGCAGTTTGCCAGCCTGGGCATTCAGCTCCAGATCCGCTCGACCGATTTCAACCGCTTTCAGACCAAGGTCCGAACCGGCAACTTTCAGATCATTCGCTGGGGCTGGGGCGCCGACTATCCCGACCCGGAGAACTTCTTCTTTCTGCTGTACGGCCCCAACGGCCGGGCTCACCACGGGGGCGAGAATCACGTCAACTATGCCAATCCCGATTTTGACGCGCTGTTCCGCGAAATGGAGAACATGAGCAACTCGCCCCAGCGTCTGGCCCTGATCGAGCGGATGACCGCGATCATCCAGCACGACGCGCCCTGGGTGTGGGGCAGGCACCCGGTGGTCTACGGGCTCTACCCGGCCTGGTATCACAACGCCAAGCCCATGCTGTTCGGCCGCAACTCGCTGAAATACAAACGGGTCGATGCCGCGCTCAGACAGGCCAGCCGCCAGGACTGGAATCGTCCGGTGACCCTGCCGGTGTGGATTCTGGCCGGCCTGTTCGTGCTGACGATCATCCCGGCCACTCTCACCATCTACCGCCGTGGCCGGCCGCCCCGAACACGAGCGGCCGGCCCATGATCGCCTATATCGTCCGCCGCACGCTGTACGCCCTGCCCATCCTGGTCGGCGTCAACCTGATCGTTTTTGTCCTGTTCTTCTTTGTGAATTCGCCGGACGATATGGCCCGCGCCCACCTCGGCCAGAAGCGGGTCACGCCCGAGCAGATCGACGGCTGGAAGCGCGAGCGCTCGCTCGACCTGCCCTATTTTTACAACGCCGGCTGGCAGCGGCTGGG
>JAGWBB010000135.1:8615-8983 GCA_021296095.1 Desulfurellaceae bacterium
ACGGCCGGCAGCGGCACCTACGCGCTGGTCGTTGAGACGCCCCCGCTGGCCGGCGATCAGGTCCGCAGCCTGCGCCTCGACTGCTCCCAGCCGCAGCGCCTGGTCCTGCCCGACGGCTTTGCTGCGGACGGCAGCCTGGACCTGCCGCCGACCCCCGCCCCCCAGCGTTTTGTGTTTCGCATCGCGCCCCCGACCGGGACGCCGGACGCGCCGCCGCCGGTTCTGCGGCTCAGCCTGCGCGTCTCCGACCCCTCCCCCGGCCACCGGCTGATCGTCGAGTACCAGGCGCCCATCTCGGCTGCGGACCGCCTGACCCGGACCATCTTTTTCCAGCGCTCGGTTCACATGCTGTTCTTCCGCTACGGCCG
>JAGWBB010000135.1:9051-11624 GCA_021296095.1 Desulfurellaceae bacterium
CTGCTGCTGAACATCTTTTTTGCCATGGGCGTGGCCCTGTACCGGGGGACGTATGTGGACCACTGGGGTGTGCTGCTGTGCGTGCTGCTGATGTCGATTTCGGCCCTGTTCTACATCATTGCCGGTCAGGTCGTGTTTGCCAAAGCGCTCCGCCTGGTGCCCATCTCGGGCTTTGACTCGGGCATCTATTCCTTCAAGTTCATTGTCCTGCCGGTTCTGATTGCGGTGGTCATGGGCCTGGGCGGCAGCGTGCGTTTTTATCGGACCATCTTTCTGGAGGAGATCGGCAAGGACTATGTGCGCACGGCGCGGGCCAAGGGTCTGCCCGAACGGACCGTGCTGTTTGTCCACACCCTCAAAAACGCGATGATTCCGATCCTGACCAATGTCGTCGTCAGCCTGCCCTTTCTGTTTGCCGGCAGCCTGTTGCTGGAGTCGTTTTTCGCCATACCGGGCATGGGCTCGTTCATGCTTGAGGCCATTCAGCGCCAGGACTTCGCCATTGTCCAGGCCATGGTCTCGCTGGGCTCGTTTCTGTACATCGTCGGCCTGCTGCTGACCGACATCAGCTATACCCTGGTCGACCCGCGCGTCCGTCTGGAGTAAGCCCCATGACCGACACTCTCCAGCCACTGTGGCTGGCCCTGGGCTTTCGGCCGGTCGTGTTGTGGAGCGATCTGCTGATCTACCTGCTGTTCCTCAGCGGCGGTGTGTGGCTGCGTCTGGCCCTGCGCCGCGAGTACTGGCGACGCGCCGTGCGCCAGGTCGTTGCCAACCGGCTGGCCATGCTGAGCTTTGGCGTGGTGTGTGTGTACGCCACGGTAGGGCTGCTGGACACCCTGCACCTGCGTCTGATTTCGGCCGATAACCCGCACGGCGGTGGCATCCACAGTGTGCTGGACGTGCTCACTCAGGGCTTCATCGCCGAGACCGAAAAAACCTATTCAGCCCCGTTTGCCGTCTACCAGTTCACCAAAGAAACCCGCCACACCCCGAGCGGTCAGACCCGCATCTATCCCCGTCTTGAGCACGCCGGCAGCCACCTCAGCCAGCCCGACCAGCGGGCGGCCGATATCGGGCGCAGGCTGCTGGCCGGGCTGGGCTGGGGCCTGGGCGCGGGGCTGCTGCTCTTCGGGCTGGCGTGGTGGCGCTGGCGCAGGGTGTGGCCGGGCGTGTTTTGCGGCCTGGTGGCGATCATGGCGGCCGAAGTCCTGGCGCTCAGCCCCCACTATCACATCCTGGGCACGGACAAGACGGGCCAGGATGTTTTGTATATCGGGCTGAAAAGCGTACGGACGGGCCTGATCATCGGCACCCTGACCACGCTGATTGTGACCCCGTTTGCCCTGCTGTGCGGCGTCCTGGCCGGCTATCTGGGCGGCTGGGTGGACGACTGCATTCAGTACGTGTACACCACCCTGTCGTCCATCCCCGATATTCTGCTGATCGCCGCCGCCATGCTCATCTTTCAGGTCGGCCTGGCCGAGCAGGAAACCCTGATCTCGGCTGACCAGCGCCTGGTCTACCTGTGTGTGATTCTGGGCATTACCTCGTGGACCGGCCTGTGTCGCCTGATCCGGGCCGAGGTGCTGAAACTCAGGACGGTCGAGTACATTCAGGCGGCCGAGGCGTTCGGGCTCAGCCGCCTGACCATCATGCTGCGCCACTTGGTGCCCAACGTGATGCACATCGTGCTGATTTCCATTGTCCTGCGCTTCAGCGGTCTGGTGCTGGCCGAGGCCGTACTGGCCTATGTCGGGATCGGGGTCGATCCGTCCATGCAGTCGTGGGGCAATATGATCAACCAGGCCCGCCTGGAGCTGGCCCGCGAACCGGTCGTGTGGTGGAATCTGTTTGCCGCCCTGGTCTTCATGCTCGGCCTCGTTCTGCCGGCCAACCTGTTTGGCGATGCGGTGCGGGACGCGCTTGACCCGCGCCTGCGGACGGAGTGAGGGACAGGGGAAACGCTGATGAGCACCAGCCTACAGGAAAACACGGCGTCCAGCCCGCTGCTGCGGGTCCGCGACCTCAAGACCTATTTTCGGACCAAGGCCGGCCCGGCCCGGGCGGTCGATGGGGTGTCGTTTGAGCTGGCCGGGGGCGAAACCCTGGCCCTGGTAGCGGCAAAAGCGTGACCGCGCTGTCGATCATGCAGCTCGTTCCCGAGGCGGTCGGCTATCAGGCCGGCGGCAGCATCGAGTACCTGGGCCGGGATATTACTCGGCTGTCCGAGACGGACAAACGCCGGCTGCGCGGCGGCCAGCTGGCGATGATTTTTCAGGAGCCGATGACGGCTCTGAACCCGGTCCTGAGCGTTGGCTTTCAGCTGGTCGAGTCGCTGCGTCAGCACCGGCAGCAGACGCCGGACGAGGCGCGTCAGCGGGCGATTGCGCTGCTCGGCCAGGTCAATATCCCCGACCCGGTCAAGCGTTTTGACGAATATCCCCACCAGCTGTCCGGTGGCATGAAACAACGGGTGATGATCGCCATGGCTATGGCCGGCGATCCCAGGCTGCTGATTGCCGACGAGCCGACGACCGCCCTGGATGTGACGATTCAGGCCCAGATTCTGG
>JAGWBB010000136.1:0-1530 GCA_021296095.1 Desulfurellaceae bacterium
CGTAAATCAGCAGCACGGTGGTGGTGATGATCAGCGCCCAGATTGGCGGCATGCCCAGCAGAATCTCGAACATGACCAAGCCCGACACGAGCTGGCCGGCCAGATAGAAACACAGGAGCAGGGAGAACAGCGACACCAGCACCCGAATACCCTCGGATTGGTAGCGGTCGCCCAGATACTCGGGGATGGAGCGGTTGCCGAAGCGATGTCCGGCCTTGGTGATCAGGCGCATGGTGATCAGCATGCCCAAACCGAGGCCGGCCGGACCCAGAAAGACACCCCACATGGTGGTCAGCCCCCAGGTGTAGCTCAGGCCCGGCATGCCCAGGAAGGTTGCCCCGCTGACCGTGGTGGCGGAAAACGCCAGAGCCAGAAACAGCGGCCCGTATGACTGGCGGGCGGTGGCAAAGTCGTCGGCGTGCTTGACCCGCCGCTGGGCCAACACCCCGATGGTCAGCATGCCGCCGATGTAGATGACCAGGAAGAGCCATGACCAGGTGATGAGTGTCATGTGAGAGTCCGACCTGCTGCCCGGCCGACATTCCTTTTACACGCCCTCGAACAGCGCCCGGACGTGGGGTTCGGGCAGCGGCCGGGTCGCCTTGGAGACGACGATGGTGAACACCACCGAGGTCAGACCGGCGATGGCCGAACAGGAGAACGGATTAACACCCTCCAGGTGCAGCCAGGCGACCACGTCGTGCAGCACCCCGGGGGGAAACCAGGCCGGGTCGAGCAGCCGGGCGTGCAGGACCAGAAAGCTGACAAAGCCGCTGACCAGGCCGGCATACGCCCCGGCCCGGGTGACCCCGCGCCACAGGGCCCCGAAGACCAGTGAACCGGCAAAGGCCGACATGATGCCGCCGGTCCCGATCCAGACAATCAGTACAACGTTGGTATCAACCCAGGCCCAGGCGATGGCCGCACACAGGACGAGAATGACCACCGTGGCTACCCGGCTGATGTATAAGACCTGACGGTCGAGTTGCGCCTCGCTGGGCGGATGCTTCAACCGCGGCGCGATGGTCCGCCGGTAGAGGTCGTTGGCAATCGTCTGGGAGGAAGACACAACCAGCCCGTCGGCAGTAGACATGATGGCGGTCAGCACGCCGACCCCGACGAGCGCCGCCAGCCAGGTCGGAAACAACTCGATAAAGAGCATCGGCAGGGCGTGGTTTGAGGTCGCCCCCTCGGCAAACAGGGCGTTGCCCATCAGCGCCCGGGCCAGCAGCCAGGATGAAGATCATCGTGAAGGACAGAAAGCGGCTCTGGTCCGCGCTGTCCCTCAAGGCCCACAGCTTATTGCCCAGGTGGGGCAGCACGCCCAGCGGAATGAGTGAGATCACCAGCGAGATAATCGACCACCAGGAGTGGTAGAGTGGGGTTTTGGTGTTGAGGACGCCAACCAGGTGTTCATCCTGGGCGGCCAAGTTATCGACCAGTCCCAGGAGGCCGCTCCTGGCCGACTCGCCCAACTCCAGGCCAAAGCCGACCAGAAACAGGACCATGACCACCACGGCCACCAGCAGC
>JAGWBB010000136.1:1572-6681 GCA_021296095.1 Desulfurellaceae bacterium
ACGTAAATCAGCAGCACGGTGGTGGTGATGATCAGCGCCCAGATTGGCGGCATGCCCAGCAGAATCTCGAACATGACCAGGCCCGACACGAGCTGGCCGGCCAGATAGAAACACAGGAGCAGGGAGAACAGCGACACCAGCACCCGAATGCCTTCGGACTGGTAGCGGTCGCCGAGGTACTCGGGGATGGAGCGGTTGCCGAAGCGATGCCCGGCCTGGGTAATCAGGCGCATGGTCAGCAGCATGCCCAAACCGAGGCCGACCGGAGTCAGAAAGATGGCCCATATGGTGGTCAGCCCCCAGGTGTAACTCAGGCCCGGCATGCCCAGGAAGGTGGCTCCGCTGACGGTGGTGGCGGAGAACGCCAGGGCCAGGAACAGCGGGCCGTAGGAGCTGCGCGCCGTGGCAAAGTCGTCGGCGTGTTTGACCCGCCGCTGGGCCAACACCCCGATGGTCAGCATGACGCCGATATAGATGACGAGGAAAAACCACGACCAAGTAACGAGTGTCATACGCCTAGAACCGGCCTGTTGCCCGGCCGGCATTCCTTTCCGTGGTGGGGACGCCCCCAGCCTCGGTCCCATCCATGGCATAGCGTCCGTGTCAGTTCAACGGGTGGGAGCCGGCTTGACCCCGTAAAACGGGACTTTTAGGATTTGAGGCCGACATTCTGGTCAACAGGGGGCGGAAATGGCTCGGTGGAGTGTGGTGGTGATTGGTGTGTGTCTGGTGTCGATGGGGGCCCTCGGTCGGGCTGAGGAGGGACAGCCCCCGGGTCGATATTTTCTGAGCGGCGACGGGCTGCTTGAGCTGTCAAACGCCAAGAACGGCCGTTCGGCAAAACTGCGCTATCGTTTGCCGGACGGGTCGTATCCCCAGCAGGTGCGGCGGCAGATCGACCGAATTTTTGGTCTGCCGGCGTCTGCCGATGACCACATCTCCCTGCGTTTCATCGCCTTCCTCGACTATTTTGAAGACCGCTTTCAGCGCCCGATCCGCATTATCTCGGGCTACCGCAGCCCGGCCTACAACGCCCAGCTGCGCAAACGGGGCGCAACTGCAGCGCGGGCAAGCCTCCACATGGAGGGCATGGCCGCGGATATCGAGGTCGGCAAACGCCTCGCCGCCCGGGCTTTTGCCCTTCTGAAGGATCTCAACTGCTGCGGGGTGGGCTATTACCACGGCAGCTCGCTGCATGTGGACACCGGCCCGGCTCGGTATTGGGACGCAAGCTCGTCCAAGGTCAGAACCAATATCTCGGACCACAACAAACGCATCATGCTGCGGACGGATAAAGACATCTATCTGTCCGGCGAAACCGTCCAACTCCGCCTGGCCCGCATCACCGACTATCCGTTCGGCGTGGTCTCGGGCTTTGCCTTCGTGCGTGAGGGACACGTGGTCCGCAGATTTTCCTTGAACGGCGATTCCGGTGCCTGCCTGGCCGTCCGGGATCCCCGTGACAAAGTCCTGCGCTGGACTCTCCCAGAAGAGATGCGCGCCGACGAGCCGCTGCGTATCCGGCTCGACTTTTGTGACAAGCGGCTGCCGCACATGCCGGAGCGGGTCGAGTCGAATCCGATTGTTATTCGCTGAGCCATTCCTGTTGACACCTTCCGCGCCGGTAGCCTACCTTGTCAGCCGAAGGAGGGCTGCCAATGCCCGCTTTGGATTTGAAAGATACCGCTGCGGTGTGCGGGGTGGGCCACTCGGCCTATGGCCGGCGCCTGAACCGCAGTCAGATCGATCTGGCTGGCGAGGCGATTCGGAATGCCGTCGATGACGCCGGGCTGGAGCGCGACGATGTGGACGGCCTGATGGTCAGCTTTGGCACGCCGATCGGGGCCGACGCCGATACCCTGGCCTACGCCCTGGGCCTCAAGCTGCGGGCCTATAACCAGACCTGGGCGCACGGCCGGTTTACCGCCAGCTGCGTACAGTGGGCGGCGATGATGGTCGGCGCCGGTCTGGCCCAGACGGTGGCGTGTCTGGCGTCGATCAGTTTCTCGGGCTTTCGCCGGCCCATGATGGGCGGGGCTGGAGACGCAGAGGGCGGCCGCGAGGCGGGCGGCGGACACGGCGAAGACCCGGTCTTTGGCATGACCTCACCGGGGGCCGGGGCCGCGCTGGTGGCCCGCAAATACTTTGACCGCTTCGGGGCGACCAGCCAGGACCTGGCCGCAGTGGCGGTTGCCTTTCGCAAACACGCGTCGCTGAATCCGGCGGCCATGATGCGTAGCCCGATCACGGTTGAGGATCATCAGAACTCACGCTTTGTCTGCGAGCCCCTGCACCTGCTCGACTACTGCCTGATCAATGACGGGGCGGCCTGCGTGCTGGTGACCAGCGCCGAGCGCGCCCGAGATGCCAAAAAGCCGCCGGTGTATATCAGCGGGATGCAGGGCTTACCCGCCGGTCGGCACGAGTTCATCTGGACCTATCCGGGCTTTGGCACCTCACAGCAGGACGTCTTCGACTACCAGCCGGGCGTCCAGCCGGTGTACGACATGGCCGGCGTCTCGCCCCAGGATATTGACGTGCTGTTCACCTACGACGCCTTTTCCATCCTGGCCTGGACCGCCCTGGAACGCTTCGGCTTCTGCGGCCAGGGGGAGGCGGCGGCCTTCAGCCAGGACGGACGGATCGAGGTGGGCGGGGCGCTGCCGATGAATACCAACGGCGGACTGATGTCTGAGGGCCACATCATGGGCTGGAACCATCAGGTCGAGCTGGTGCGCCAGCTGCGCGGGGAGTGTGGTGTGCGCCAGGTGCCGAACGCCACGCTTGCCCAGTGGGCCAACGCCTACGGCGATTCGCTGATTTATCGGAGGTAAGCATGGCCGACTACACCAAGCCGCTGCCGGCGGTCTCGTCGCTCAACCGGCCCTACTGGGAGGGCCTCACTCAGCGTCGGCTTGTCATGCCGCAGTGCGACGAGTGCGGCAAGTTCTGGTATCCACCGACCCCGTTCTGCCCGGAGTGCTGGTCACGGGATTTCACCTGGCAACAGCTGAGCGGTCGTGGCCGGGTCAACTCCTGGGTGGTGTTTCATCAGGCGTATTTTTCGTCGTTCAAGGACGATATTCCGTATAATGTTGCCGAGGTCGAACTGGAAGAGGGACCGCGTCTGCTGACCAACTTGGTCGAGGTGGACAACGCCGATATCCGGATCGGTCTGGCGGTCGAAGTGTGCTTTGACGATGTCACCGATGAGGTCACGCTGGCCAAGTTCAGGCCGCGCAAGTCCTGACCCGGGGCAGACGGAGGAAACATGCCAGGCATTCTTGACGGCATTCGTATCTTTGACCTGAGTATTGCGGCGGTTGGTCCGTGGGCGGCCAAGCTCCTGGGCGAGCTGGGCGCCGATGTCATCAAGGTCGAAGCGCCGGGCGGCGAACTCTCGCACTATATTCCTCCGCCGATCAAGGGCTCGGCGGTTCTGTACATCTCGGCCAATTTCAATAAGCGTCACATCGTGCTCGACCTCAAGCAGGAGGCCGACCGGGCGATTGCCCTGAAAATCGTCGAGAAGAGCGACGTATTCATCCAGAATATGCGGCCCGGAGCGGTCGAGCGCCTCGGCCTCGGCTACGACGTAGTCTCGCAGCTCAACCCCAGGCTGATCTATGTCTCGGCGTCGGCTTACGGTCGAACCGGACCAATGGCCAAAGAGGCCGGGGTGGATCCCACCGTCCAAGCCTTTTCCGGCTGGTGCAGCGTCACCGGTCAGCCCGGCTCGCAGGGCGAGATGTTCCGCCATTTCGCCCATCTGGATATCAATACCAGCTCGATGATTGTCGAGGCCGTGCTCCAGGCCCTGCTGGCCCGCGAGAAGACCGGCCGGGGCCAGAATATCGAGATCGAGATGGTGGCGGCGGCGCTATCGCTGCAAACCAGCCGGCTGGCCGAATACTTCGCCACCCGCCAACAGCCCCAGCCGATGGGCAGCGCGGTGACCACCACCGTCCCACACCAGGCCTTTGTGTGCGAGGATCAGCAGTATATCGCGGTCGGGGTAGTCAGCGAGGACCAGTGGCCGCGTTTCTGCCGGGCGATCAAGGCTGAGGAGCTGATCGGCGATCCGCGGTTTGCCACCAACCCCGAGCGGGTCGAGCATCGCAATGAGCTGATTCCCATTCTCGACGAGCGGTTCCGGACCAAGCCGGTCGCCTGGTGGGTGATTCGGCTGACCAAGGAGGGGGTGCCAAACAGTCGCATCCAGGATTTTGAGGCGCTCCGCTATCACCCTCAGGTGCTGGACAACGAACATATTGTTGATCTGGACACCCCCCACTGGGGTACCCTCAGCGTTGACGGTGTGCCGTGGAAATTCAGCCACAGCCCGGCCGGGCCGGTGCGGCCGGGTGGGCTCAAGGGCGAGCATACCCGGGACGTGCTGCGCGAGTTCGGCATTGAGGACTAGACCGCATGTCTGGGGCACTGGCCGGCTATCGCATTCTTGATCTGACCCAGGGCTTGTGCGGTCCGTTCGGTGCCATGCGTCTGGGTGACGCGGGCGCCGAGATCGTCAAGCTTGAGCCGCTCGACGGGGACGCCTCGCGGACCATGGGACCGCCGTTTGTCGGGCAAGACAGCGCCGTTTTTCTGAGTCTCAACCGCAACAAGAAGAGCCTGGCGCTCGATATCCGGACGGCCGAGGGCCGGGCGATCATCCGGCGGCTGGTAGCCAGAGCCGACGCCCTGATTGCGGACCTGGCGCCGGACGAGGCCGAAGAGTTGGGGCTCGACTACGCCGCCCTGCAAGAACGCAATCCCCAGCTGGTCTACTGCGCGGTGAGCGCTTTTGGCGACAAGGGACCGCTGCGGAATCTGCCCGGGGCCGAGCTGGTCATTCAGGCCATGGCCGACTACACCAACTCGCTGGGCCGGATTGGCGAGCCGCCGGTGCGTTTGGGGACGGACGTGGCCAGTCTCAGCACCGGCGTGTTTGTCTCTCAGGCAGTTACGGCCGGCCTGTTCCACCGTTTGCGCACGGGTCAGGGCCAGCGCGTGTCGGTCAGCATGCTGGGCACCCTGTTGCACATGCGGGGCATCATGTGGACGTCGATGACCGACCCGGACGACTGGTACGGCTTCCACCTCGACAAC
>JAGWBB010000137.1:0-2670 GCA_021296095.1 Desulfurellaceae bacterium
TCCGTGGCCGCTGCTGAAGAACTTCGTCATCCCGGCAGTGGCGCGCTAGAGCGTTTCACGTCAGGCTGTAGTAGGTCGGATTAGCGGAGCGTAATCCGACAAGGACGGGATGTCGGGTTACGCCTGTGGCTAAAGCATTTTCAGCGATGTCCGATGCGTCTGGAGAGGCGGGCGGGACGCTCGCGCTCCCAGGTTGCCCGCCCGGAGTAGCCCCTGATGACTACGCCCATCCGGCCATGACTCAAGATAGCGTGACCATGATGGTGAATTGCTCTTAGGTGTGTCCGGCCGGCGAGCCGGCATGTCTGACGGGTAGACAATAACTCATTTGCATTCGCGCCAGGGCGTGACGTATGGTTCCCGGAAAAGGAGACTGCTCATGCCCGTACGAATGCCTACTCATCAGGACCTGCGCGACGCCGGCCAGCGGTTCGGTTTCGAGGTGAATGACGAAGAGGTCGAGGGCTTCTCGACCTACATCCGCGAGATGCTGCCGGCCTACCGGCGTCTCGACGAGCTGGTGGCGCCGACGATCCCGGTCAAGTACCCGCGGCGGGATTTTGGGGCGCGGCCGTCAACCGAGGACAACCGGGACAACGGTTGGGCGTGGCGCTGCTCGATCCCGGGGGCGCCGGACGGCCCGCTGTCCGGCAAGACCGTCGGGCTGAAGGACCATATCCGCGTTGCGGGCATTCCGATGCTGAACAGTTCGAGCGTGCTGGAAGGCTACGTGCCGACCGAGGACGCGACTATCGTCACCCGTCTGCTGGATGCCGGCGCCGAGATCATCGGCAAGGTCGTGAACGGCTCGCACTGTTTTGATGCGATCGGGCTCAGCATCTACCCCGGGCCGCAGCCGATCAATCCGGCCACGGGCCGCCACTGCCCGGGCGGTTCGTCAAACGGCAGTGCGGTCGTGGTCGCCAACGGCGATGCGGATATCGCGATGGGCGGCGACCAGGGCGGCTCGATTCGCGTCCCAGCCGCGTGGTGCGGCATCGTCGGACTCAAGCCAACCTTCGGCCTGGTGCCGCACACCGGGCTGGCCGGTCTGGATAATACGGTCGATCACACCGGGCCGATGACGAAGACGGTGCGCGACTGTGCGCTCGCGTTGCAGGCCGTGGCGGGTGCGGACGGACTCGACCCGCGCCAAAAGGATGTGCGCGTCAAAGACTACACCGCGCGGCTCGAAGACGGCGTTGCCGGCTTGCGGATCGGTATTCTGGCCCAGGGCTTCGGGCACGAGCAGTCGATGCCGGCGGTGGACGCCGCGGTGCGTGAGGCGGCCGGTGTTCTGGAACAGGCCGGCGCAAGGCTGACCGACGTGTCGGTCCCGATGCATGTGGACGGCAACGCGATTTTGTGGCCGCTCCTGATCCAGGGCGGCAACGAGACGAACAAGCAGGACGGCTGGGGCCACGGCTGGCAGGGGCACTACGCGCTGGACCACGTGAACTTTACCCACCGGGCGGTGAAGGCGCGCGCGAACGATCTGCCCTTGGGCTTGAAGCTCGTGCTGCTGCTCGGCGAGTACACCTACCGCCGCTACGGCATGCACTACTACGCCAAGGCCCAGAACCTCACCCGCACGCTGCGGGCCGCCTATGAGCAGGCGTTCACGGACATCGACGTGCTGCTCATGCCGACGGTCCCGTTTACCGCTCCGCCGATACCCGACGAAGAACTGTCGACGTATGGCTTCCTGTCGATCTTCGCCAACATGATCCACAACACGGGGTCGTTCAACGCGACCGGCCATCCGGCCCTGAGCGTGCCGTGCGGTACGCACGAGGGCCTGCCGGTCGGGCTGCAACTGGTCGGCCGACACTTCGAGGACGACGTGCTGCTGCGGGCGGCGTATGCGTATGAGCAGAGCTGAGCCGCGCTTGCACCGAGAGCGAGCGCGCAGAGCTTTCTCTTGCGCATGCCAGATGCCTCATGCCAGATGCCCTATGACAACGCCCTATGACAACGCTGCGCTGAAGGCATGGATGTCGCGGATGGTCGCCCGGTAGACGTGGGGCAGTTCGGCCAGGGCCTCGGTGTCCCCGTCGTGGTACGTGCCATTGACGGTACGGCTCACCGTCGGGACACCGGCCGCCATCAGCTTGCGCGCGTAGATCAGCCCTTCGTCACGCAACGGATCGAGTTCATTGACCGAGATAGTGTGCGGCGGCAGTCCCGTCAGGTCCTGTGTCTTCGCCTGGTAGGGCCAGGCCAGCGGGTCGCTCCGGTGTTGTCCGTTCGGGTCGTAGGCCTTGACCAGGGCTTGGCACATGTCGGGATCCAACTGGTAGCCCTCGTTCTCGCGCCACGAGACGAGTTCGGGCGGATATGAATAGATTTCCACCTTACACCTCTAGATCGACGATCCGGATACCGATGTCTGTATCAATGAAGCCCGAGACAGTGAAACCGAAAGACGCTGGGCGAAGATACTCAATGCGCCGCGGCTTCAGCGGGCATTTCTCCGTTATATCGTCCCTGTCTGCGTTCCGTGGTAGGCTGACCAGTAGAATACCAGCCCGCTCAAGAGACACGAAGGAGCGCAGCGAATCACGATGGACACAGCTGGCCGCATCCTGGTCACCGGAGCCACCGGCTATATCGGCGGCAGGCTGGTCCCGCGCCTTCTTCAGGAAGGCTACCGGGTGCGTGTCCTGACCC
>JAGWBB010000137.1:2728-8873 GCA_021296095.1 Desulfurellaceae bacterium
CTGTCTACAGCCCTGGCCGGGGTGGAGTGCGCCTACTACCTGATTCACAGCATGGCGCGCGGAACCGGCTTCCACGAGCTGGACATCGAGGCTGCCCGGCTGTTCGGTCGCGCGGCACGGCACGCCGGCGTGCGTCGGATCGTGTATGTGGGCGGCTTGGGAGACCCCCGGGCCGACCTGTCCCAACACCTGCGCTCCAGACAGGAGACGGGCCACGCCCTCAGAGAGAGCGGCGTTCCGGTCACCGAGTTCAGGGCGGCGGTGATCGTCGGCGCGGGCAGCATCTCCTTTGAGCTGATCCGCTATCTGGTCGAACGCCTGCCGGTCATGATCTGTCCCCGCTGGGTGTATTCGCGCGTCCAGCCGATTGCCGTCACCGACCTGCTGGACTACCTGGTCGCCGCGCTGACCAGCACCGAGTGCGCGGACAAGGTCATACAGGTCGGCGGCAAAGACGTGACCACCTACAGGGGCATGATGCTGGGCTATGCCACAGCGCGGGGGCTCACCCGCTGGCTGCTGCCCGTCCCGGTCCTGACTCCCCACCTGTCGTCGTACTGGGTGCACTGGGTCACTCCAATCCCGGCCAAGGTCAGCGCACCCCTGATTGAGGGACTCCGCAACGAAGTGGTGGTCACCGACAGCCTGGCCCAGCGCCTGTTCCCCCACATCCAGCCCCAGGACTACGCCAGCGCGCTCGCCCGGGTGGTTGCGGAGCTCGACGCGGGACAAATCGAGACCGCCTGGAGCGATGCCCACAACCCGTCCCCGGCGCGGGACGAGTTCAGCTGTCTGGAGTCTCGGCAAGGGCTGATCCTCGAGCGCCGACGGCAACAGGTGGCCGCACCGGCCAGCGCGGTCTACCGGGTGCTGACCGGCATAGGCGGGCAGCGCGGCTGGTATTATGCCAACTGGGCCTGGCGCATCCGGGGAATCGCGGACCGTCTGTTAGGTGGGGTGGGACTGCGCCGGGGGCGCCGCCATCCCGACGAGCTGCGGGTCGGCGATGCCCTGGACTTCTGGCGGGTCGAAGCCCTGGAAGCGGACCATCTGGTCCGTCTCAGAGCCGAGATGAAGCTTCCGGGCCGCGCCTGGCTGCAGTTCGAGGTGCGGGACACCGAGGCTGGAACCAGCCAGTTGGAACAGACCGCAGCGTTCCTGCCCAAGGGGCTGGGCGGGCTGGCCTACTGGTACGGCCTGTACCCCGTGCATGCCCGGATCTTCGACGGCCTGGTGAGAGAGATTGCCAGACGCTCCTGTTTGGATCAATTCTGATTCACCCGAGGCAGGCTTTACACCTCAAGACGATCCCGGAGTGCCTCTTGAGCGGTGAGATAGGCGGCAAAAGGACACTGCGTACCGCAGCTATGCTCCCCTGCCAGCGCGAGGGCGCGTGGCGGTAAACCAGCCGGATTGGGCGGGAAAGAGATTCGTTGGCCCGATCCGTGTAGCGATACCGGTTTCTTCAAATAACCGCATGGCGTCGAGTCGCAGCAGCCCGGCGAGCAATTGGACCACCCCAACCATAAAGGCCAGCGTGACTCCGACGGTCAGCGGACTCGCGCCACCGTGCGCCACCTCGGCGGCGACGGCAGTCCCAACCAGCAGACTCACGGCGTTTGTCGGACCCGTCACAACATGGCGCGAGCTGCGGAACAGCGCGCCCACGATGGCCGGCAGGGCTGCCGCATACAGGCCCATGGCCGGGGGAAGACCGGCGATCATGGCATACGCCACACCCTGAGGAATGTCGAGAAAGGTCACGCTCGGGCTGGCGAGCAGGTCCCGGGGGAGATGGCGAAGCTGGTAAGCCCGGAGGTCGAGAAACGGGAGAAAACGCTTCATCAGTCCTTGGGCGGCCGCTCCGTCTCAGGCAGCTGATAGTGCTCTCGACCCGGCTTGAGCGGGCGTAACATCCAGTACGGCCGCCGCGTGCCGTCGGGCGAGACCTGACTGGCCGGCCGGGTCAGTTCGAGCCAGTGCTTATAGGCCGCATGCGCCTTGTCCGTATCGACCTGGATATCCCCATACCGATCATCCTTGTGGGCGGGGAGGACTCGGACAGCCTGGTGCCAGCAGTGCATACCGGAAATCGGGTCGGGGTGGACCGGAAAGGTGAGATTCTGATGGACGCCGGTATCCGTCCACCAGACGCGTGCGCTGTCGGCATCCTCGCTCGGATAGCCGTGGACGCCCTGCTTGCGGGACAAGTGCCACCGACTACCGTTGCGGTCGAGTCCGACCGTGGCCATCATCTGCCGCTGACCAGCCTGGTCGAGCTTCCAGCGTCCCATGTGGTGGCTACAGCCAACCACCCCGGGTCGAATCCCTTCCGTTACCCAGGCTTTGAGCACAAAATAGCCGATCTCGGTCTCGACCCGGACGAGGTCTCCCGTGCCCACGCCCAGACGCTTGGCATCGCCGGGATGCAGCCACAGCGGGTTGGTGTGGGCAATCTCGTCCAGCCATTTGGCATTCGCGCTCCGGGTGTGGATCTGGACCGGGAGGCGAAAGGTCGGGATCAAGACCATGTGGTCGTCTGCCAGCCGGTCGGGATGGATATGACTCTGGCTATACGTGGGCAGAGCGTATTCCGGCCAGCCCCAGTCTTTAAGCGTCTTGGAATAAAACTCGAGGCGGCCGCTTGGGGTTGGAAAGCCGCGATACACGGTGCCGTCCTGGCTCGCTGTGTGGACGCCAACACGACGCCGGCCATCCGTATCCCCGTCGGGCGAGGGCAGGGGAACGATATTCGGGTCGGCGGGCCTGGGGCTGGCGCTGAAGACGCGGCCCAGACTATCAACCTGGGTATTGTCCAGCTCAGCCGGCGGAACCGTTTGGGCGTGGACCGCTCCGATGTTCTTTTGGATTTCAAACGCGCCGTAGCGGCGCATATAGGCCAGCGGCGAGAGACCCTGGGCAGCAGCCTGTTCCGGGAGCCCCGGGACTGACCGCTCGAAAAGAAACCCGTAATACTCGTCAAGGCTCAGCTTCTGGCCTGGGTGGGCTTTGGATTCAAAATACTGGCGTATTCCCAGCCCGCCGTCCGGGTCGACCTGCCAGGACAACTCAATCCAGAACTCGTTCTCTTCCCAGACTTCGCCCGGGTTTGCCTGGCGCGTGTCTGTCACCGGCTGGCCGAGGCGCTCTCTGGCAGCGCGCAGGACGGGCTGACGGAAGCCGATCCACTGGGCGTCGTGCGTTTCGTAGGAATGCGCGTCGTGGCGCTCGCTGCCGACGCCCATGGGCAGAATGTAATCGGCGAAATAGGCACTCTCGTTCCAGGTTGGCGTCAGGGCGACGTGCAGGCCGATTTTCTGTTCATCGCTGAGGGTTTCAATCCACGAAAATCCATCCGGGTTGGTCCACACCGGGTTATACACACGGGTGAAATAGACGTCGAGTTTGGCGCGCTCTTCTTTCAGAAAATGCGGCAGCAGAAAAGACAGTTCGTTGATCGCCAGCGGATACTCGGCCGGCCAGGAAAGCGTATTCCACCTGGCTGGATGGGGTGGGGTATGGATGGGCCGCGGCACAAACTTGTTCCACGCATTGGGGTAGGTCCCGCCCGGTGTCGCCACCGCGCCGGTGAGGGCGTTGAGAAAAAACAGCGCTCGCGCGACCTGCCAGCCGCCCAGATTCCCGGCCGACGCACTCCGCCAGGTGTGGGTCGCCAGCCGCGTTCCAGCCGAGGCAACCAGCGTGGCGATGGCTTCAAGGGTCTGCGGGCTGACTCCGGATTCCTGGGCGGCAAAGGCGAAACTGTAGTGCGTGTAGAGCTGTTTGAGCACGGCCTCAAAGTTCTCAAACGTGGGCTCCAGGTCGGGCCGTTCTTCTTGGAGATATTCCTGCCAGTTCCACCAGTCGCGCAGAAAAGTGCGGTTGTAGTGGTCGTGCTGAATCAGGTGGTTGGCTATGGCCAGCAGAATGGCCGCCTCGCTGCCCGGATACGGCGCCACCCAATGGTCGGCATGGGTGGCGCTATTGGACAGGCGGACATCAAAGACGATGAGCTTGGCCCCCCGACGCTTGGCATCCATGATGCGCTGGGCGTGCGGATTAAAATAATGGCCCGATTCCAGGTGGGCGCTGATGAGCAGGATGACATCGGCATGTTCGTGGTCGGGGCTGGGGCGGTCGGCGCCCATCCAGAAATGGTATCCGGCGCGGGCCCCGGACGAGCAGATGTTGGTATGCGAGTTGTGGCCATCGACGCCCCAGGCGGCCAGGACGCGCTCGGTGTAGCCGTCCTCGCCAGGACGACCAACGTGGTACATGATTTCCTTATGTCGGCCTTCCTGGAGCGCCCGCCGCAGACGGTCGGCAATATCACGCAGCGCCTCGTCCCAGGAGACCCGTTGCCACTTTCCCTCGCCACGTTTGCCCGCCCGTTTCAGGGGATGGAGAATGCGATCAGGGTCGGTGATCTGGTTGAGTGTAGCTGGGCCCTTGGCGCAGTTCCGACCCCGTGAGGCCGGATGCTCGGGATTCCCCTCGAATTTTCTGACGCTGAGCGTCTCCGGATCGACGTAGGCCAGCAGGCCGCAGGCCGACTCGCAGTTAAAACACGTAGTAGGAATCAGCATGGAGTGGTGTTCGACGCGCTGCGGCCAGGCGCGGGCGTCCAGCTCAACCCAATCGTCCCAGCGTTCCTTGGGAGGAAACGACGCGAGGTGGTTACGACTCGGTCCTGGATAAAACGTCTCGCCCCGTGCCTCCGTAGCCTGGCGAGCGGCAGACACGCGGGTAGTGGGTCGCTCAACACTCATGGCCATCCCTCAGGCGAGCGGTACGCTTTGCCCGGCCTGGACGTAGGCGTGTTCATACGCCAGTAAGCCAACCAGGGCCGCACCCCCGGCCGGTATGCCGAGCCACGGGGCGAGCAGGCCGAGACAGACGAGCAGCAGGCCCGCCCAGAAATACGTCCGGTATTGACCCTGCGTCATCTCGGCAGCGGCGAGATCGGCATGGACGGTGGGATGGGGCAGGCTGCATTCCCCGCTCACCAGGAGGAGGTGTAGCGCGCAGGCGATTCCCAGCAGCGTGGCGACTGGTGAAACCACGGCGGGCGCCCACCAGACCGCACAGGGGAGGAGCGCGGCGGCTCCCGCGATAAAAGTCTGCACGAGAAAATGGAGGGGCAGGAGTGGGTTTTGCCACAGGTCACGGGCCGTCGATTGGGCAAAAAGATAGGCGGTGTACACACTCGTCAGCACGCCAAGCGGGATGCCGAGCAGCATCAGGCCCGACTGCCAGGCTGTTCCGCCGGCAAACAGGCTGGCCAAAAAATGGAGGATCAGCACACCGCCAAAACCCAGGATGATAAACGCGCCCCGGACCAGCCAACTCCTCCACTGCGGGCGGGTAAAGATCAGCACAAAGCGCTCGGGGTGGTCCAGGTCGGCGATGAGAATCAGACCGGTCAGGGCGAGGAACAGCCCACTCAGCGTTGGGGCAAGCCATTGCCAGAGCATATGCTCGGGACCCAGCATTCCCAAGAGCACCAGAAAAGCCGGAATCAGATAGGCTCCGGCGGCCAGCCCTTTGGTCCAGGTATACAGGCTCAGCCGCCAGTCCCACGGGGCACGGTGCGGCACGTCATAGGCCAGCACAGCCCGGGCCGAGCTATTGGGCCGGGTGGGGTGGCCCGAGGTCACCTGCTGCGGTCCCCGGCCCTGCTCACTCCACACAAAAAGCCCGCCTTCGGGCCGGTCCGCAGCCAAGGGGTCGAGCGTGGCCTGGTGTGCGCCGAGGTAGAACAGTGTGGGGTGGGTGCCCTTTTCCGGGCGCCGCACCGCAACGGGTTCCCGACCCACGATTGCCGCCACGCTGGAATCGGGGTCATTCAGGTCACCGACCAGGATCGCCTGTGTCGGGCACACCACAACGCAGGCCGGCTCCAGGCTCATATCAATCCGATGCGCACACAAATTGCACTTCTCGGCCGAGTGGTCGGCGGGGTTGATAAAAATCGCGTCGTACGGACAGGCCGCAATACAGGCTTTGCAGCCAATACAGATAGACTTGTCGAAATCCACGATGCCGTCTGGCCGGGCGTACATGGCTGCGGTCGGACAGGCGCGGGTGCAGGGCGCGTCCTGGCACTGATTGCACCGCGTGACCTGAAAAGCCCGCCGCGCGTTTG
>JAGWBB010000138.1 GCA_021296095.1 Desulfurellaceae bacterium
ACAAACTCGGCCTCAAGAGTCCGTTTGAGGCCAACAGCCCGGTCAGCCTGGCCGCCTCCCAAGAGGCGGCCGGGATTGCCGCGGCAGACTAATAAGGAGTCAGCCATGGGAACCGCAGAAAACAAACAGGTGATCCGCGACGCGTTTACGGCCTGGGCCAACGGCGACGGCACGGCCTTCTTCAACACCCTGGCCGAAGATGTCCGCTGGACGGTGATCGGCACCAGCCCGGTGTCCCGGACCTACACCAGCCGCCAGGCATTTCTGGAGGGGGCGGCCAAGCCGCTCAACGCCAGGCTGGCCGGTCCGATCAGCCCGACCGTGGTCAACGTCATCGGCGAGGGCGACAGCGTGGTGCTCCAGTGGGAAGGCCAGGCCACCACAAAGTCCGGCAAGCCCTACAACAACAGCTACTGCTGGGTCATGCGCCTGGCCAACGGCAAGGTCGTCGAAGGCACGGCCTACATCGACACCGAGCTGGTCTCGGAGTTGTGGAAAGAGGCGTAGAAGATCATCCAAATAGAGAAGGGTAGGAGAGGAACACCAATGACCAACAAGCTCAAGGTTGGTTCACAAGTCTGGCTTCCCTGCGAGGTAAAACCGGGACCATTTTCCAATGAACGCTTGGTCCGAGTTGAACTTCCTAGTGAGCCGTGGGTTGGGTTTGTTGAGACAAATGTGCTGAAAGAGCCGATCACGGAAGGTGCCACTTTTATTCTGGCAACAATTGTCACCGTGGATAAGGAAACTTTTTCTGCCCGTTTACCAGGGCACGCGATCAAACAGGGTGAATTTACAGGCTCTCTCTCACAGGTGACTTCCGTTGATTCTCTCGCGGTCTGAAATTCTGGCATATATTCAAGATGGGCGATTGCGGTTTACTCCTACGGTTCCCCCGGAACGCATCGCCCAGGTCTCTATTGATCTACTCCTGGGGCGGAAGTTTACCACTTTTAAGAAAAATCCTCCTGCCTACATTTCCGCGATCCATGTAGACCCCTCCCTCTGGGAATCTGCGGATCTATGGGACTTCTATGAAGGAGAGCGCTTTCGCTTAGAGCCTGGTCAGTTTGTTCTGGCGCAGACATTAGAAGCAGTCACCATTCCTAACGACCTTGTTGGTCTTGTGGAAGGACGGAGCAGCTTTGCTCGTGTAGGGGTGACCGTTCACGTTACCGCTCCTAAAATCGATCCAGGCTTCCAGGGGCATGTTACCTTAGAGATGACAAACTTTGGAAATATGACTGTTGAACTTCGGGCGGAATTGGATCAGCCTGCCCAGCTCATGCTGATACGGCTGACTTCTCCCATTGCATCTCCAGACCTGTACGGAACTGGAGAGAACGACATCTTCCAATATCAAGATGATCCAATCCCACGTGGGAAAAAGCCTTCCTGACAAGTCCCTTAGAGACTGTTACGTGGAATAAGATGTCCGTCTAAAACGCAAGATTTTGGAAACCGGGCGGCTTGGTTATCCTTCCAGCTCAATCGGCTCGGGCACGACGAGGAAGTAATACACCAGGGTCGCCACCAGCAGCATGACGGCAATGGCCACCAGGGGCAGCTCCCAGCTACCCGTTGCCGCGACCAGAAAGCCGGCGCTCATCGGCCCGAAAATCCCGGCAAAATTGCCCGCCCCGTTCATCACTCCCGAGATGGCGCCAATCTGTTTGGGGTTCAGCTCGACCGGCACCGCCCAACACGCGCCACTGCCCAGATTGGTGAAATACATATACAGGGCCAGACACCCGACCGACACGAGAGGCCACGGCACGAACGCGGCGGCCAGGATGCTGGGAATACCCAGAAACGCGCACAGCGCGGGCGCCCGGGCACGGGCCGCGCGCGGACTCCAGCCACGCCGCAGCAAGACATCCGAAATCGTCCCGCCCGAGATCAAGCCCAAGGCGCCGGCCACGGTCGGGATCATGCCCAGTATCCCCATCGCTTCCAGCGAGAAGCCACGGGCCTGGACCAGATAGGTCGGCAGCCACAAAATGACCATCCACAGCCCGTACACCATGCACAGATAGGCCAGGGACAGCAGCAGGACGTGTCGATTCCTGAGAATGCGTAGCGGAGAGACCGTTGCCGTGGAACGCGGGGCCAGATTGTCTTCAATTTCCCGCAGCTCGTGTTTGCTGATTTTAGGATGTTCGGCCGGCGTGTTGGTCACCCACGCCAGCCACACGATCAACCACAGCCCACCCAAAGCGCCGTTAAAATAAAAGACCGCCGGCCAGGAAAACGTGGTGAGAATCCAGGTCGTCACCGGATAGGCCAGGGCTTGGCCCAGGTGCGAGCCGGACAGGCTGATATTCTGGGCCCGGCCATACTCGTAGCGTGGGATCCAACGCGCGTTCAGCACCGCATAGGCTGGAAAGCTGACCGATTCAAACAGGCCGACACTGAACCGCAGAGCAATCATCAGGCCGAAGGCGGCTGCTCCCAGCGGCGTCAGGGCGGTAAACAGCGAAAAGCCGACACACGCAATCGCCACTACCCAGACCGTATTCCAACGGTCGGCGATTATCCCGCCCGGAATCTGGAGTAGCGTGTAGCCCAGCAGAAAGGCCGAAAAAATCAGACCGAACTGGGCCTCATTCCAGCCCAGGGCAAGCATCATGACCGGGGCGGCAACCGAGATATTCACCCGGTCGGCGTAGTTGATCATGCTGCCCGTGGCCAGCAGGCCGACGAGTCGGTAGCGTACGGGGAAGGCCATGCGCTTCCCCTCAGGCCCGGATCAGATCGTGGGCGCGGAGTGTGACCGCAGAGTCCGCCCCGTCCTCAAAAAAATAATCGTCGGTGACCTGACTCATCGGCCCGAACTCCAGGTTCATGGCCACCACGTCCTCGCTCGGCCACCAGCGCAGACGCACCCCGAGCACTCCGGCCGGCACCGCGTGCTCGGTCTGTCGGCCGCCCGGCCCGTCGTAGAAATAGTCGCCCTCCTCACCCTCGCGCGAGACCAGCCAGCTGCCCATCCAGCGTTTGCGCCGCTCCTCGGCCAGCTCGGCCTCGCCCCAGTCCACCATCAGTCGGTCCGGCTTCATGCTCGCCCCTCGTCCGGCATCTCAAACCCGTACAGTTTGGCCGCCGTCCCGCCCAACACCTGACGCCGCTCGTCATCGCTCAGCTCGCCCATCGTGCGCTCAATGACCTCCCCGGAGCGCGGCCAGGTGCCCTCGTGGTGCGGGTAGTCATCGCCCCACATCAAGTTCTCGGCACCGATCCACTTGCGCGTCTCCAGGCCGATCGGATCATCCTGAAACGTGGCATAGCCCTGGCGGCGGAAATACTCGCTGGGCAACATCTCCAACTTGGGCGCGACCCAGAAGTGATGCTTCTGATAGCCCTCGTCCATGACCCACAGGGTCCAGGCCAGCCAGCCGATACCGGCCTCAACCGTGGCAAACCTGAGCTGCGGAAAGCGCTGCAAGATGCCCGACACACACATCTGGGTCACCGGCTCGATCGCGGTCGATAGCGCGTGCCACACATAGTTGAGGATCGCCCCGCCGTTGCCGGTTGCGGTGCGCGGGTCCTTGCCCGTCCCGACATGAAAGCTGATCGGCAGGCCGGCGTCCTGAATGGCCGCCCACAGCGGCTCGTACAGCGGCAGGTTATACGGCTGGTCCGGCACCTGGACCGGCAGAAAGACCACCCGGTAGCCGAGCCTGGCCACCCGCTCGACCTCTGTGACCGCCGTCTCGACATTCTGGGGCGCAATCGCCGCCACCGGCAGCGAGCGCTTCTGGCTGGGCGGGAAGACCTCAATCGCCCAGTCGTTCCACACCCGGCACAGCTCGGTCTGGTGCTCGGGGTCGGGCGAGGCCCACATCAACAGACCCCGGTTGGGATACACCACCTCGGCGTCAATGCCGTCCCGGTCCAGATCGGCGTGGCGTTTGCTCGCCTCCCAGCTACCGCCCCTGGCCCGTTCCAGATCGTCCCCGTCGAGGCTGAAATCCCGAATCCGGGTCGGCCGCTGGCCCTCAACGATCAGGGTTTTTCGGCCCCTGTCGTCCAGCTCCATGCGGGGCAGCCGGTGGCGAAACCTGGGCGCCACCCGGCGCTCCCACAGATCCGGCGGCTCCAGCACATGGCAGTCCGCCGATATCACACAATACGGTTTCTTCGTCTGTTCAGATCCCGCCGATGCCATAAGACCTCCTGTTGCTTCACTTGATCGCGTACGCATTAGCCGGCGACCCAACCCCGCCCGGCAGGTTGAGCGGCACCGACACCAGAAAGAACTCGTACACCCCGTCCTGGACGCAGTCCCGAGCCAGCTCTTCCAGATCCCACACCTCGCCGATCGGCATACCCTGCAGGGCGATCAGCCGCCGGTGCTGGAAGCCGCCCGTTTTAGCGTCAACCGGCAGCGCCTCAAGCGCCACATTATCCGAGGCCATGGCCGCAATCTGGTGGTCCCACAGCCAGGCCGCAGTCTCCTGCGTGGCGTCCAGGCCGGGACACGCCATGCCACCCTCGCCCGGATGCAGGGTCCCGCGCAGCGCCTCGCGGCCAGCCTCATCCAGCCCGTCATACCAGGCCAGCCAGCCCGTGCGCAGCAGCACAATATCCCCGGCCTGGACGCTCACCTGCTGCGCCTGGGCGACCCGCTGCAAAGCGCTGGGTCGCGTCCAGCGGACTGCCCTGGTGTTCCATATAGCGGGCCGCGTCCAGCAGTACACCGCGACCGACAATGCCGTGGCGGGCCCAGTTCTCAATGCCCAGCTCAGCCTTGTCATCCACCTGCTCGTCCTGGCGGCCGCCATAATAGCCGAACTCCCGGTAACGGATGTGGCGCAGGCTGTCCCACTGGCTCGAGCCCTGCATGGCAAAATTGTCCACATAGTCGTCACGCCCGCCGCGGT
>JAGWBB010000139.1 GCA_021296095.1 Desulfurellaceae bacterium
GGTTGATGGCCCGGCCCGGATCGCAGGCCGGGTCTCTGACCCGAAACGGGTCCATGTACTGGGCTGGCAGCAGGGTGAAGATCGACAGACGCACCTCGTCCGGCACCAGGCTGAGCGCACGCAGGACGGGCGCGGCAGCCCGCCCGCTGTACAGCTCGGCATCCGGGCCGTGCAGCTCGCCGGGTGGAAAGGTGGGTACCCACTCGCCGTTGTCCTGGGCCAGCTGCGGACGGTGTCGGGCCGGCGCGCCGGCCACAGGCGAGGGCAGGGGGTGGAGCGGAATACCAAGCGCCCGACAGAAGGTGTCAACGCTGATTGTGCGCACCAACACGCCCAAGGCCTCGACATAGTGGGTGTCCGGCAGCCCCTGGGCGGCCAGTTCCTGATACCACTCCCTGCTCAGGCGGCTCGAGTCGGTGGTGATGCGGTGGACCATCTCGACCACGGCTGCGGGCAGGCGGCCGGCCGTGTCATGCTCACCCCTAACGGCCGACGCGGACAGGGCTGTCTCGCGCGCGGCGCACAAGCGACAGGCGGCGGCGTTGCGCACCTCGGCGGCAATGGCGACCCGTTCGGCGCCCGTCCACCAGGTGCCGGGCTCGGCCAGTTTGCGCCAGATTGTGGTATGCGCGGCCTGGATATCGGCCCGAACCACAACCGGGGCATGGGTGTACGAGACTTCCACGGCAAGCCCTCCTTCAGCCAAGACCATGCATGGGATTGGCGTGTTTGGCAAGCGTTCCAGTCCGTGAGCGCCCCGGCCCGCACGGGCGGTGTCTGCTTGCATCTTTTTTCCGTTTGTATCATTGTGGAGCGTTGTAGCCCGACACTGTAGCCGCCACGTTGACGGGTGGCAAAAACAAGGAGGACGGTATGAAAGTTGGCATGATACCCCAGTTGACGAGCTTTAATGGAAAGCCCGATTTCCAGACCTACCAGGAGGAACTGGCCCTGGCCGATATGGCCGAAGACATGGGCTTTGACTCGATCTGGGCGCTCGACCACCATTTTACCGGCTATACGATGTCGCCCGACCCGACCCAGATGCTGACCTATTTTGCCGGTCGGACCAAGCGCGTCCAGCTCGGCACGGCGGTCATCGTACTGCCCTGGCACGATCCGGTCGAAGTGGCCGAAAAAATCGCCCTGCTCGACGTGCTGTCCAACGGGCGGACGATTATCGGCTTTGGACGCGGAGCGGCCACGGTCGAGTACGAGGGCTACCGCATTCCGATGCACGAGTCGCGGGAGCGTTTTGTCGAGTGCGCGGAGATCGTGCGCAAGGGCCTGACCCAGGACAGCTTCTCGTACGACGGCAAGTACTACCAGATTCCGGAAATCCAGATCCGCCCGCGTCCGATCTCTCATCCTGAGCAGCGCTTTTATGCCTCCTCGGTCAGCCCCGAGTCGGCCGAGATCATGGCCAAGCTGGGGCTCGGAGTGCTGATCATTGCCCAGCGGAGCTGGGAGGATACGGCTGCCGACTACCGGCGCTATGTCGAGAACGCGCTGGCCAGCGGCTTTCAGCCGCGTCCCCCGATTGGGCTGTTCAACGTGCTGGTGTCGGACGACGCCCAAGAGGCCGAAGACCTGGCCCAGGTTCACATGGGCGCCATGTTTGACTCCATCGAAAACCACTACCGTTTCTCCTCGGGCCGCCTGAACGAGGTCAAGGGCTACGAGTTCTACGGCAAGATGGCCAAAACCTACGCCAAGCTGAACGCCGACGAAGAGGCCAAGGCCAAGGCGGTGGCGTTCTATCGCAGCCTGCACGCGGCCGGTACGGCCGAGCAGGTGTTGGAAAAGTTCCGCTACGTGCATTCGACCGTCGCCCTTGAGCACGTTGTGAACACCTTCGGCTTCGGTGGCATGCCGATTGATAAACTGCGCCGCAGCTACCAGCTGTTTGCCGAGAGGGTTCTACCGGTGTTGCAACACGACGCGGCGTTCAAACTGCCCAAGAATCAGAACGGCTACACCGAGATGGCCGCCTCGGCCTAGTCCATCCTGTATCTGCTGAGACGGGAATCGTGATCTCCTTTTAAGGCTCGCGGTCATCACGGTTCCCCAGTGCGAAAGTGGGGACTACGAGACCGACACCGGGCTCTGTCCCCATTTTTTTGCCCTGAGGAGAGGCGCATGGATTTCCACTATACGCCCGAGCAGGACGCATTTCGGGCCGAGCTGCGGGCGTGGCTGGACGCCAAACTACCGCCCGAGCTGTGTGTTGATGACGCCAAGGACGAACGCATCGCTCCCGACCGCGAGACCTTCGAGCGTCGCCGGGTCTGGCAGCGCCAGATGTATGACGCGGGCTGGGTCGGCATCGCCTGGCCGCAGGAGTATGGCGGGCGTGGCGCCACGCTCATGGAGCAGGTGATCTTCGAGGAGGAGTACACCCGAGCCCGCGCTCCGGTTTTGCCGGGCAATTCGGGCATCTCGCTGTGCGGGCCGACCCTGATGCAGTGGGGCAGCCAGGACCAGAAGGCGCGTTTTCTACGACGCACGCTGAGCGGCGAGCTGATCTGGTGCCAGGGCTATTCCGAACCCGGCGCCGGCTCGGACCTGGCCAGCCTGCAAACCCGAGCCGTTGATATGGGCGACCATTTTGTGGTCAACGGACAGAAGGTGTGGACCTCAGGAGCCCAGTACGCGGACTGGATCTTCATGCTGGTGCGGACCGACCCCGACGCGCCCAAGCATCGGGGCATCAGCTATATCCTGGCCGATATGCGAACGCCGGGCATTACCGTCAGGCCCCTGGTCCTGCTGAACGGCCACGCCCACTTCAATGAGGTGTTTTTTGAGGATGTGAAAGTCCCCAAGACCAACTTGGTGGGACACCAGAACGAGGGCTGGAAGGTCACCGTCACTACCCTCATGTATGAGCGGGCGTATGCCGGGGTGAGCAATTATGACGACCAGATCATGCGCCTCGTCGGCCTGGCCAAGCAGGTGCCGATTGACGGCCAACCGGCCTGGGAGCAGGCCTGGGTGCGCCAGCGGCTGGTCGGCCTGAAAACCGACAGCGAAAGCCTCAAGTACACCCGGCTGCGCGGCATCACCCGCATGCTCAAAGGCCAGCCGCCGGGACCGGAAGGCTCAATGCTCAAGTTGTGCGGGTCTGAGTTGGGCGTACGAATCGCGCAATTTGCGACCGAACTCCTGGGTGTTCACACCACCGTGAACCAGCCCTCGGACGTGGTGCCCGACGCCCCGCGCTGGTTTAACCGGATGCTGAGCGCCCGCCAGTACACCATCTCGGCCGGCACGAGCGAGATCCAGCGCAATATCATGGGTGAGCGGGTACTGGGCCTGCCAAAAGGCTAGGCCGGTTCACAGGTCTCCTTCGAGCGCGGCAATTCACCAAGTTCGAGAGGGCTTGGCGACTGACACCGAGCATCTTCAGTGACGTTCAGGCCGAGCGGCTCCAGACAGGGCACCCGGACAACTTTGCCGGGGTGCGGCGGATTCTTCAAAGGACTGATCTATCAAGTTCAGCCGTATACTGCGTTGCCAAGCCTGAGCTGTCCCGAACCTGCTAAAAACGATCACCGGGAGTACAAACAGACCACCCGGATTTGCTCTGTGTAGTACTATCGTATATACTATCGTGGACACGCAGGAGGGGAGTGCTATGCGCTTTGTGAGCATCCGGGAGTTACGCAACCAGACCGCTTTGGTCTGGAAGGCGCTGGCCGACGAGAAGGACGTGGTCATTACCTCCAATGGCAAGCCCATCGCCCTGCTGTCGGCGATGGGGGAAGAGAACCTGGAAGCCTCGCTGGCGGCCATCCGTCGGGCGCGAGCCCAGGCCGCCACCACCGCCCTTCAACAAGCCTCCCTGCGCGCCGGGACAGATCGTCTCTCGCAGGAAGCCATTAACGCGGAGATCGCTGCGGCTCGTCGGAACCGGGGCCGATGAGGATCGTGTTGGATACCAATGTCCTGGTCTCCGGTCTGCTCTCTCCTTTCGGTCCCCCCGGCGATATCCTGCGGCTGATCACGACCGGGACTGTGCGAGTCTGTTACGATGCCCGGATTCTGGGCGAATACTCTCAGGTCCTCCGTCGGCCCGCCTTCGCGTTCAGCCCCGTCCAGGTCGACGCCGTGCTGGCTCAGCTCGAAGCCGATGGCGACCTCGTGACGGCGCGGCCGCTTCCCAAGCGCCTTCCAGACCCGGATGACGAGGTGTTTCTTGCAGTAGCTCTGGCGGGGCACGCCGACTGTCTGGTGACCGGCAATCTGCGGCATTACCCTGCATCGCGCCGCCACGGCGTGCAGGTCGTCTCTCCCAGAGCGTTTCTGGAGGTGTACCGGCAAAGGGCGGGGGCGGACGACGGGTAGCAATGAGGTTCACCCACAAGGGATGTCCCTGCGTCATCTGGTGCAATTCTCCTGCCAGATGCCAATCCTGCTGGCGGACATTACGGGCCTTAATCAACTCCCGAGTTTCGTCCTCTGTGAGGCCAGCCAGGGGAACCCACATAGCCCGTGACTCATCAACTTGGATGTTATGTTATTTCTGTTTGACAGATATCCATTAGAGGGGCCCGATTGGGGCTATGAACAAAGCCCTGCCGGTGATTACCGAAAGCCCCCAGTCCCTCCACAGGCG
>JAGWBB010000140.1 GCA_021296095.1 Desulfurellaceae bacterium
CTTGACGGGCTTCTCTCCCCGCGAATGCCATCATTACTTCCAGCATTGTGGCTACAGATAATGGTGAACCGCTCTAGAACTCACTGTATACTATTGGAAAGAACGTCTCGGCGGTAAAGAACTGCACAACCGTTTCATCCTTAGCGACATCGGTGGTGTGTCATTTCTGCATGGGCTTGACTGCGACTTGGGAGGCGGGCGGGAGTGACGATACAATTTCACGCCTCGATGCAAGAAGCTACAGCAGAGAGTGGAACGACTACGCAGGGCCAGGATTTGCGTTCGACCTCTTTGATGGGGAGACGGGCTTAGTCAGAGCGGTGTCGATCAGGCGGGCTCGTACCGCTGGACGCTGATCTCGTTTGCGCGGGCGCGCATCTGCGCAGCGTCATACCAGGCCTGCATCCGCAGCAGCATATCCATGCTCACGTCAAAAGCCTTCTCGATGCGCAACGCCATCTCTGGCGATAGCGCGGCGTTACCATTCAGCAGGTCCGAAAGCGTTGCCCGGCGAACTCCCAGAATCTCGGCCGCCTTCGTCACAGTCAGACCCAACTCCTCGATGACCTCCGTGCGGATGAAGTCGCCCGGATGCGAAGGGGTCATGTTCACTTTGATACCCTTGGTAGCCATCAGTGGTAATCCTCCAAGTTTAAGCGGACGACGTAGCCGCCCTCTGCTTCAAACGTGATCCGCCAATTGCCGGCTACCGAAACGCTCCATTCGTCCTGCCGGTCACCTGAGAGCCGGTGGACGCGCCAGCCACGAGGCGCGTCGGCAATAAAGCTATCCAAGTCCTCGGCCAGGATTAAAGCCGTCAAGATCTTACGCACCCGGCCGACCAAGTCGTGCTGCAGGAATCGGGGGGCATCGTCCTCGATCAGCCGGCGTAATCCTCTGTGGCGGATAGAGCGAACGATCATCATGTGAAGTGTACGGCAACGCCGTTCACAATACAAGTCTTCTCTCGGGGGGATACTGCTGAAGCCCTCTTTGACAATGACAGGGCCGTCTCCCGGGTCTGCCCACACACCTTGTCGGACCGGCCCGATTCGGCTAGGGTAGCCCGATATTCTGGTGTGAGCATATCCCTCAGGGGAAAGGAAGGAGCGACTATGAGAATCGGAATACAGATGGTGCTGCAAAACCATAAGGCCCACGACGACCGGGAAATGTACAAGAACGAAACCCGCCTGGCCATCGAGTCGGAAGACATGGGCTTCGATGTCATCTGGCCGGTCGAGCACCATTTCTTTGATTACTCGATCTGCCCCGACAACATGCAGTATCTGAGCTATATCGCCGCCCGGACCGAGCGCCTCCAGCTGGCCACCGGCGCGATCATTCTGCCCTGGAACAATCCGATGCGTGTCGTCGAGAAGATGGTCCTCCTCGATCACCTGTCCGACGGACGGGCGGTGCTCGGTCTTGGCCGGGGGCTGTCGCGGCGCGAGTATCGCGGCTTTGGCGTAGACATGTCCGAAGCCCGGGACCGCTTCAACGAATCGGCCGAGATTATCGTCAAGGGCCTGGAAGACGGCTTTGTGGAAGCCGACACCCAGTACTACAAACAGGCGCGGATCGAGGTCCGGCCACGGCCGATCAAGACCTTCAAGGGCCGCCGCTACATGGTGTGCATGTCGCCCGAGTCGTTTGATGTGGCCGCCCGCCTGGGCCTGGGAGCCATGATGTTCTCCCAGATGGGCTGGGAAAAGGTTGCCGACAACATCCACCAGTACCGCGAGAACTTCCGCAAGCACAACAACGGGGAAGAAGCGCCGCCGATCAATTGCGCCGACTTTGTGGCCTGCACCGAGGACGCCAAGCGCGCCGAAGAGATCGCCCGGGTCAATATCGTCGGCTACTACTGGAGCGTGATGGAGCACTACGAGATGACCGGCGACCACTTTGCCGAAACCGGCAAGTCGTATGCCCACTACGCCAACGCGGCCCAGCAGATGAAGGCTGCCGGCATGGACGCCGTTGTCGAAGACTTCCTGAGCGCCAACCTGTGGGGCACGCCCGACATGCTGGTTGAGAAGGTCCGCAAACGCCGCGAGGTCATCGGCGACTTTGAGGTCAACGGCTGCTTCAGCTATCAGAGCCTGCCCTACGACGAGGTTGAGCAGTGCATGCGCCTGTTCGCCAGAACCGTCGGACAAGAGATTCACAGCTGGACGCCCAAGACCAGCCAGGCTCCGGTTGATGTGACCGCAGGTTCGACCCTGCAAGCCAAGTAAGCCGGACGGGGCGTTTCATTACGCGCCCCGATCCAAAATTCTCCCAGCCCCGCCACGTGCGGGGCTTTTTTATGGCCCGGGCTCTTCTGGATCGACAACCAGAGTCAGCCCCCGAAAGGCGCGCACAGTCACCCGGCTGCCGGTCGGCAGGGAGAGGCCGGCCTCTTCCGCCTGGAACCGCGCAGGCTGCCCCGCCTCTTGATCGACGGGTTTAATTTCAGCCCGCCACAGCTCGCCGTTGATCTGCACATAGCCCTGGGGATTCAGCGCCTGGTAGACCTGCCCGCGCGCTCCGAGCAGGCGGGCGGCCCCGGTTTTGACGTTGGACTCGTAGGCCGAGCGCACATACGGATACAGGGCAAAGTCTTTGCCGACGGCCAGGCCCAGCAGGACGAGACCGCTCCACAGCGGCAGGTTGAGCCACGAGTGAGCCCCGACCAGAATCAGTCCCCACACGATCCAACCCGGGATCTGGAGCAACAGGTACTTGCGAAACGTGCTCATGTCCGGTCTTCCGTCCCCGCCGGCTGGGAGCCCTCTTCGACCACCCGGCAGAAGACATTCACCGCCGCCATATGGTCCAGCGTGGTGCAGCGCGTGCGGGCCAAGCCGGGGTGGGCCACCACAATGGCCAGGCTGCGCGCCCGGGACAGAGCGACATTCAAACGGTTGCGGTTGAACAGAAAGTCGATGCCGCGTGGCGACGCCTCGCCGAGGCTGGCACACATCGACACGATCACGATGGCCGCTTCCTGGCCCTGGAATTTATCGACCGAGCCGACCCGGGCCTGCGCTCCCAGGGCCGACTGCAACCGACGCACCTGCATATTATACGGCGCAACGAGCAGGATATCGTCGAGTCCGACCGTCCCCGCCGACCGGCCCTGTTCGTCGGTCAGCTCGCGGCCCAGCAACTCGTGGACGATCTCCCGGATCAGACCGACTTCTTCAGCGCTGGCCTGGGTATTGCCCGTATGTTCAACCGGCACGAAGACGAGACCTGCCTCGTGGCGGATGTGACGCCCGCCGTCCGTGGGTCTGCGGACCAGCCGGTGCGTGGTCGGCGGTGCGGCCCGCAGGCGGCCGTCGTATATGGTCTCGGAGATGAAGTGACACAGCTGCGGATGGAGACGCCAGGTGGTGTCCAGAAAAAGTCCAAGGGTCTCGGGAATGGTCGCCCGGCCCTGGAGCAGGTAGTCCAGAGCCGACTGGCCGCTGTGGCCGGGATGCGAGCCCTGTATCGGCTGGCCGAGCTGCATCTGGTCGCCCAGCAGGACGAGGTTCCGGCTTGAGGCTGACATCCCGATCAGGTTGGCCGTCGAAACCTGCCCGGCCTCATCAACAAACAGATAGTCGAGCTGGTCCCGCATGGAGGCGGCGCTGAAGGCCCACGCCGTGCCGCCAATCAGCCCGACCTGGTCCAGTTCGGGCACGGCATACCGAATGGATGTGACGTGGCGCGCGCCCCGGCAGTGGCGGAATAACGGCGCGTCTCCCGGGCCACCGACCTTGAGACAGGCGAGCTGTCCGTTCTGCTGCTCGGCGCATTTTTGCATCAGGTTCAGAATCGCCGCATGACTGTTCGAGCTGATGCCGACGCGTTTCCCCTGGCCTAAGAGAGACACGATCACCGCAGCCGCCAGCGTGGTTTTGCCCGTACCGGGCGGCCCCTGGATGCACAGGGTGGACCGGTCAAGCCCCGACACAAGACGCAGCGCGGCCGCCTGCAGGTCTTCGCCGGGAGCGACCAGGGCCTGAGAATCGGCCTGGGAGGCTGAGGCCAGGCGGGGCGGTCGGCGGGCCAGGAAATCGGCCAGAGCCGGAGACAGCTGACGATCTTCGTGCCAGCTTCGGGCGGTGTGTTCTATGGCTTTGGCGATGACCTCGGCCGAGACGTGTTCATTTGGAATCAGGGACAGCCTGGCCGGGGGAGGAGCGCCCCCGAGCTGCCTGAGCTTGCTCGGCCCAAATTTCAGACACACCCGACCGGCGTCTCGGTCCAGTTCATGGATGTCGGTGGTCATATCGAGATCGTGGGCAAAAAAGCAGCTCGCGCCCTGGCTCAACTTGGTATCCTGGTCGGGATCAAAGGTGTACCAGAAGCCGGCGGATCTTTTGATGGGAATGGGCCGGTCCGACTCCCGGTGCAGTCCGCCCAGGCAGTCGAGGTCTTCAACCAGTTCCTGTTCGTTCATCGCCTGACGGTCGAAGGTCGCCCACCACAGGGGCTTGTCCTCACGGCGGTGGAACTCGACCACGTTGCCCAGCATCTCCTGGGTCTGCCAGCGCTGGGTGTCCCCCGCCCGCTCTTGCTCCAACTGGGGAA
>JAGWBB010000141.1:0-308 GCA_021296095.1 Desulfurellaceae bacterium
CAGCTGGCGGTGCAGTTCGAGCCCGGCGCTGATCGCAAAATGGGTCGCGTACTGGCTGGGAAACAGCTTGATGGCAAAACCCGGATCGACCAGGCGATACGGCTGACCAAAGGCCAGCAGTATCGCCGTGTCAAAGCCCTCGCCAAAAAAGACCTCGACATAGCCGTTCGGCGCCTCAAAAATCTCGGCGTTGGCGCTGAAGCCGCGCCGGGCCAGCAGCGCGGCGTCCAGCCCGGCCGCAGCCGCCCAGCCGCAGTGGGTGGCCTTGGTCATGCTGCCGACGTTGGCCATGATGCCACCGGCCCGAG
>JAGWBB010000141.1:551-6880 GCA_021296095.1 Desulfurellaceae bacterium
GGCGAAGTGGCGTGGGTCGGCGGGCTCCACATCGGCTCGTAGTCGAGCACGTGCATGGCCACCCCGTTGACCGACGCGGCCGATACCGGAGAGGTCTTAAAACCCGCGCCCAGCACGCTCGACACCGGTGTTCCGCCCAGGCTTTTCACATGTGCGGCGGCAATCCGGGGCCCCTCTTCCAGGGAGCCGGCCACGGCCACCGCCAGCCCGTCCAGCATGATCCGCTTGGCCACTGTCACGACAGCGGCCGGCAGGCCCTCAAAGCGGGTCTGGCTGAGGGTGTGACACAGCTGTTGGGTAATGGACACGTTTTTCCCCGGGCTTTTCCTTTTTAGAGAAACCGTTTTTGCAGCGTCTCGACTTCGGGCGCGCCGATGACCTGTTCGCGTTCGGCAAACGATACCATCTCGTCGGCCAGGGCTGCGGTATTGCCGTCTTGGCGAATAGCCGCTGCGGCGCGCTGCATGGCCCGAATGGCGGCGCGCTGCAAGTCTGAGGGCACGATCATGATCCGGTAGCCCAGGGCGGCCAGCCGCTCAGGCGGCACCAGCGGCGTTTTCCCGCCCCAGAACATATTGATCAGCAGCGGCGCCCGAACAGCCTGTGCGATACGTTCGATTTCTTGGAGTGACTGCGGCGCCTCGACAAAGATCACATCCGCGCCGGCCTGGGCATAGGCTTGACCCCGTTCGATGGCTGCCTCCAGGCCGCTGACCGCTCTGGCGTCGGTGCGGGCGATAATCAGCAGCCGGTCGCGGGCCGCGCAGGCGGCTCGGATTTTCTGGCACATTTCGTGCGCCTCGATGATCTCCTTGCCCTCGTAATGCCCGCAGCGCTTGGGTTCGACCTGATCCTCGATATGGAGCGCGGCCGCACCGGCCCGCTCGTAGGCTCGCACCGTCCGCAGTACATTGATCGCGTTGCCGTAGCCGGTGTCGGCGTCCATGATGAGCGGCAGCCGGGTGACCGCCCGAATCTCTTCCAGCCGCTTGAGCATCTCGGTCTGGGTCACCAGGCCCAGGTCGGGATAGCCCATGCTGCGCGAGATCGCCCCACCGCTGATATACAAAGCCGCAAATCCTGCGGCCTCGGCAATCCGCGCCGACAGACCGTCGTAGACTCCGGGGGCGGTGAGCAGACCGCCCTGACTGAGCAGGCTTTGCAGCTGACTTGTTCCCTGGCTGTCGTGGAGCATGCTCAGTCCCGCCGCTCGCGGGCAAAGCGTGCCGCGTGCGTCCCGGCCAGCCGACCAAAGACCGCTCCGCGCATCAGGCCGGCCCCGCCCGGATAGTTGTGGTAGAAGAATCCGCCCGTCATCTCGCCGGTGGCGAACAGGCCCGGAATCGGCCGCTCAAGCTGATCGACGACTGCGGCGTCGGTGTTGATTCGAATCCCACCAAAGGTGAAGGTGATGCCCAGACTGACCGCATAGGCGCAAAACGGCGGCGTCTCAACGCGGGTCGCCCAGTTGGTCTTGTCGGGCCGCAATCCCAGGGTGTGTTTGCCGTCCAGAACGTCGGGGTCAAACGCGCCGTCCTGAACCGCCGCGTTGTAGGCCTCGGGCTTTGCGAAAGCCCAGCGCACCGTAGCGCTGCTCGACCCCGTCGGCCAGCTCGGGCAGGCTGTCGGCCACCACCGGTGTCCCGGTGTTATAGCGCGTCTCCAGCAGTGGGGTGGTCGTGCGGTCAAAGACCTGAAAAATGACCGCTCTGGGCTGACGTAAAATTTCCCGCCCCATTTTGGCGTAGGTGTACAGGTTGAAATCCTCGCCCTCGTCAACAAAGCGCTCGCCGTCGAGGTTGATCATGACCGAGAAGGGGTATGACAGCCGGTTGGTCTTGTCGGTCAGCCGCAGCTCGCCGTAGCTCGGCGCGTTGGCGTGACAGCCGGCCCATTCACCGTAACTCTGGGCGCCGAGGTCCAGGGCCTGCCGAATCATCTCGCCGGTATTGAAGCGGGTGCCGCGCACCTTGACCAGGCTCCAGGTCGGACCCAGGTAGGCCGTGCGCATGTCGGGGCTGGCCTGAAACCCGCCGCTGGCCAGCACCAGCGCCCGGCAGCTCATGGTCCGAATACCCTCAGGCCCTCGGACCTCAAGACCGCTCACCCGTCCGTCCGGGCCGGTCACAATGCGTCCGGCCTGGGTCTCGTACAGCACCGGAATATCGGCCGCGTCGGCCAGCCGAAAGAGGGTGCTGGACAGTAACACGCCCTCGCCCTTGGCCCGCAGCGCCCCGCCCCGCGACAGCTTGACCTTGGCCGCCCCGGCAATCGTGACCGCGCCGACCGCCCGGCTGAACTCCCAGGCCACCCCCAGGTCGGCCATCCAGCGGACGGTGTCATACGACCGATCAACCAGGAGTTGGCTCAGCGCGGGGTCGGTCCGGCCGCCGGTCACCCGCGCCAAGTCCTGGAGGTAGTCTTCGCGGGTGTAGGGATCGAGCGCCACGGTGCTGGGGTCGTCGTTGTCGCGCACCACGGCAACCAGGTCTTCGAGGCTGTTATACACGCAGCGAAACACACCGCCGGTGAAGCGCGTGTTGCCGCCCCGCAGTTTTTGGCTGGCCTTCTCCAGTACGACAACCCGGGCGCCTTCGGCGCGGGCGGCCAGGGCTGCGGTAAACGCCGCGTTGCCCGCCCCGACTACGATGACATCGAACACCTCGTCTGTATGTGGCACGGGCTGGTCCTCCTTTACTAAGCAAGGTCGGGCTGTGTAGACCAAAGACCGCCGACCTCCCCGGCCAACTACACCTTTTCCGGCTTTGCATCAACACGCCTATCCGCGTACAATCCGTTCACTCCACAGGAGACGGGAAACATATGAGCGCGCTCAAGCTGGACGGACCGATGAATATCCTGGTGTTGCTGGGGCTGACCCTGCCCGAGCTGTCCGACCCGGACATGCAGCAGATACGGGCGGCGGCCGCGCCTGGCTCGCGCATCCGGGTCGTAGCACGGCTGGACGAGGCGCTGGAGCAGGCCCGGGACGTGGATATCATCCTGGGCTTTCTTCCCCAAGCGCTGTTCCACGCCGCGCCCGGTCTGCGCTGGGTGCACGCCATTGCCTCGGGCGTGGACATGTTCCTGTATCCGGCCATGCGTGACTCAGGGGTCATCCTGACCGGTGAGAAGGGTCTGGTCGGTGGGCATCTGGCCGACACCGGCTTCGGCCTGCTGCTGGCCCTGACCCGCCAGATTGCGACCGCCATCCGGCTGGGTTCCGGGAGTTGGGACGCCCGCGAGGCCATGCGCCGCAAGGAGATCGAGCTGGAGGGCCTGACCATGGGTATCGTCGGCTTTGGCGGTACCGGCCGGGCCATGGCCCGGCGGGCCACAGCATTTGGTATGCGGGTCCTGGCCCTTGACGAGTGGCCGGTGTCGCCCTCCGACGGGGTACAGGAGGTGTGGGGCCGTGAGCGCCTGGCCGAGCTGCTGGGTGGCTCTGACGTGGTCGTCGTGTGCTGCCCGCTGACCGCCCAGACCAGGCATCTGCTCAACGCTACCACCTTTGCCCAGCTCAAGCCCGGCGGCCTGGTCATCAATGTCACCCGTGGAGAGATCATCGACGGTGACGCGCTGGTCCGGGCGCTGCGGGACGGGCGCTGTGGCGGCGCCGGACTGGATGTCGCCCCGCAGGAGCCGCTGCCGGCCGAGCATCCGCTGTGGACCCTCGACAACGTGGTCATGACCCCGCATACGGCCGGCGCCAGTCAGCTCCGCGCTCCGCGCAACCTGGCTCGCTTCTGTGACAATCTGGGCCGCATACAGCGCGGCGAACCCTTACTGGGGTTGATAGATAAACAGCTGGGATATTAGAAGCGGTCTCATAAACCAGGCGGGCCGATGGTCGTGGGCGTCCATGGCGCGATTCTCGCGCCGTGTTAAACGGCATTCTCTGGATTCTGCGCACCGGCGCCCAATGGGCCGAGCTCCCGAGCTGCTATCCGCCCTACCAGACCTGCCAGCGCCGATTCCAGCAGGGGTGGGGTTCTCAGCAGATTGCCGCGCTGATACACGCCACGCGCACGAATCCGCCGGCTAGGGCTTGCTCTTCAGCCAGCCCAACAGCTCCGCATCAAAGAGTCCTGCCTCCTCGAACTGGGGCGTATGACCGCTTCGCTCGAAGACCCGCACGGTCAGGTCTTTGAATGCCGGACGGACACGGTCCCAGGACGACGGAGGCGCAACCAGGAAGTCGTAGCGCCCGAGGGCGAGAAACACGGGCCGTTCCAGGGCGTCGAGGGACTGCGTGATGTCGATGGCGGGAAAGACCTTGCCCCAAATGTGGTCGAAGACCTCGTTCAACTCGACCCCCTCCCACAGTGGGGTTGAATCGAACTTCGGGTCGAACCATATCTTCGCTCCATTGCGAATATAGGCGGTGATGAATCGTTCCGAGAGCGGCAAATGCGCCAATTCTTCATCAGGCAGGCGTTGGAGATTGGTCTCGAAGAGCGCCTTTCGTTCAGGAGAGACCGACTCGCGCCAGTACCGCGCCACCGCTTCCACGCTGTCGGCGCTGAGATCCGGGGCAATGCCAATCATGACCACGTGCGACACATGATCGGGGTAGCGCTTGCCGTATTCGAGCGCCATATAGCTGTGGCCCGAGTGGCCTATCACCATCACCCGCCCCAAGCCAAGCGCCTGGCGGGCTCGCTCTATGTCGTCGACCACAGTTTCCAGCTTGAAAGAAGCGGGATCGATAGTCGCCGGAGCCCGGGCAAAGCCGCGATGGTCGAGGAAGACCAGCCGGAGATGCTCCCGAAGCTGCTGCGAAAAGACACGGGGATAGTACCGCGCACTGCCGATGACGATAGCGGGTGGACCGCTGCCCTCGATCAGGTATTGAAGCGTGAAGCCGCCGGCGTCGATAGTCCCGCTCTCGCTGTTCATCGTTGCCTCCTGTCGTGCTTGGCCTGTCGCGTGCGATGCACAGTCCTTTATCCCTCATGCCCCTGTGAGACAAGGGCTGTAAGGATAAGGAACCCGTGCTGTTTACGAGACCGCTTCCGGTCAGACTGCGCTCTGTGGTCTAGCACCGCTCGACACTCACCAGGCAGCCCGCAAGACCTCCATGATATCCTCGCTCCGCTCAACACGACAGAGAAAGCGTACTATTTGCCCATCCGCAGGAGTTCCATCAGGTCGTAGCGGCGCGGCGAGTCCGGCCCGTTGAGGCGGGGCGCGCCGGCCGTGAACACCGCAGCATCCTCGCGCTGCACGTTGACCCAGCTCATGCCCAGCGGGACCGGCATGCGAACCCCCTGCGCCCCAGGCACATAGTCCGGGTGACCGTGCACGTTGAGGGTCAGGCGGGCGAACTGCCCGTCGGCGTCATAGCTCAGCACGGCCAGCAGGGCATAGGTTTGCACGTCCAGATAAAACACCCGCCTGCCGTAGGGGTGGCCCGCTTTTGGCATCGCCTCAACCGCCACGACGCGGCGCAACTCCCACGGCGCCTCCGGGTACCAGTTGTTTTTGCCGCCAAAACTCACTTCGTCGTCCTGCAGAAAGCCGGGCAGGAGCAGCAGTCGTTCTGTGAGATAGGTCCACTCGTACTCGTGCAGATAGCCGATGAAGTACAGCGGCGGCTGCTCTTCCATCAGGATGTCATAGCGGCCGCCGCCCATGCGGGCCAACAGGTTTGAGTGACTCTTGCGGATACGCCGGTTCAGGGGATTATAGCTCAGGATCTCCTGCGGCTGGCTATCATCATCAAAGACGGTCATGATCCGCATCCGGCCCTCTTGATCGGCGGGCGCGACGAGCCGAAAGGTGGCTCTCATGTAGATCCCTTTTTCCTGCCACTGGGGATCGTTGTGTTCGTCCCCGACCCGATGCATGCCAAAGCGCATCCGCATCCGGCCGACATTCGACCGATCAATCGTTCCGGCGCTATTGATTCCGCGCACATAGGCCCGGATGTCGAGCGTCTGGGGCAGGTCGCGATACCGAAAATTCCACAGCGCCTTGAGGCCCGCCTGCGGGTCAGCCGCGTCCAGCACGGGGAACGGCCGGCCGGCCTGATAGTGTTCTACCTGGCCGGTCTCGGTCAGCCGCGCCTGCTGGGCGTGGGCCAGGCTGGCCTCGAGATAGGGCGTCCGAACCGGCAGATCGGTGGTCGCCTGGACGCGGATACGAAAATCACCGGCTTGGATGAGGCTCAGGATCTCGGGCAGCAGCACCGCCTCGGCAACCTGCCAGTTGTCCTGGTCAATAGTCGTGTCGGACGCAACTCCCGGGTGTTGAGGTAAACCGTCCTGGTACGGAAAAAAGACGGAGCGGACCGACTCGGGGGTTGCGGCCAGAACGGCTAAAGCCGG
>JAGWBB010000142.1 GCA_021296095.1 Desulfurellaceae bacterium
GCGGGCCATCAGCCTCTCCTTGTCCTTGACCTTACCCCCATTCTACCTTATCAGACAGGTTTTTGAGACCGCTTCTAATCATTCCCCCGGTAACCGAAAAGACCACATACTTCAATAATGAAACTGTAAAAGGGCTTTGGCACGATGCGAGTGTCGCTCTATCAAACGCAACACGAGTGTTTGTCATGGGGTACTCACTACCGATTTCAGACCTTGGTATGCGGTTTTTCTTGATCAACAACCAGCCTAAGCCGCAAACCCCTGTCTACGTGATAGACAGGGGTGCCGACGTTGCAACACGCTACGAGTGCTTGTTGCCAGAATTGCAAATGACAAAAGATTTTGCACACAATCAGAATCCTGTCGAAGAATTTAGCGAACATTATCCTCACATGCCCACCGGGGGTCAGTAGGCCGCGCAAAGGGGGCTAAAACGTGGCAGGGAAGGCATCAGTGGTGAAAGCGGGAAAGGAGCTAAGCCCACCTCTTTTTCCGCTCTGTCTCAAATGATAAGGGGAAAGGCGATCATCGCCCGGACACAGGAGAGACGCATGAGCGAGACAACCGATATTCTCGATAAACCCCTGATTGACCCCCTGAGCTGGGCGTCGCCCCCGGCCAAGCCCCAGGAGTATTACGACACCATCAAGCAGAAGTTCGCCGAACAGCGCGACCTGCGGCTCGACTACCGGCCCGAGGGTACGGGCCAGTACACGTCTGAGCTGACCGGGACGCTGGCCAAGTACGAGGACGACCCCTACGGCGGCGCACTCAAGCCGCGTGAGCCGATCAGCGATACGGTCGAGTGTCTGTTCATCGGCGGCGGCTTCTCGGCCCTGCTCACCTCGGCCCGGCTGCGCGAGTACGGCGTCGAGAGTATTCGGATTGTCGAGCGCGGTGCCGACGTGGGCGGTACCTGGTACTGGAACCGTTACCCGGGCATCGCCTGCGACGTGCCCTCGTACGATTACCTGCCGCTGCTCGACGAGATGGGCTATGTGCCAAAGAGCCGTTTTGCCAAAGGCGATGAAATCTTCGCCCACTGTCAGGCCATTGCCGAGAAGTACGATCTGTACAAGCTGGCCGTGTTCCAGACCACCGTCACCTCCACCGTATGGGACGCAGAGGAAGGGCTGTGGCATATCACGACCGACCGGGGCGACCATATGCGGGCACAGTTTGTGATCTGCGCCAACGGCACCCTGGCCAAGCCCAAGCTGACCAGGATCGCAGGCATGGAGACCTTTCAGGGCCACTCCTTCCACACCTCACGCTGGGACTATGCCTACACCAAAGACGACCTGTCGGGTCTGAAAGACAAAGTCGTGGGCATCATCGGCACCGGGGCGACCGCAGTCCAGGCCGTCCCGGCCCTGGGCGCAATGGCCAAGGAGCTGTACGTCTTCCAGCGCACCCCGTCCTCGATTGACATCCAGGACGACCACCCGACCGACCCCGACTGGGCGCGCCAGCTCAAGCCGGGCTGGCAGGCACAGCGCCGGGCACACATGCGCAAGGTCATGGACCCCCAGCTGACCGAGGAACAGCAGGCCCTGCGCGCCGCCCTGCCCCGCGAGGAGAGAATCCGTCGCCAGGAAAACGCCAACATCGACTATGTGATGCGCATCCACAAACGCATTGACGAAGTCGTCAAGGACAAGGCCACGGCCGAGGCGCTCAAGCCGTGGTATATGTTCATGTGCAAGCGGCCCTGCTTTCATAACGAGTATCTGCCGACCTTCAACCGCCCCAGCGTCCATCTGGTCGATACCCACGGTAAGGGTATCACTGAGATCACGGCTGCGGGACCGGTGTTTGAGGGCAAGCAGTACGAGCTCGATCTGCTGATCTACGCCACCGGCTTTGAGGTCGCATCTATAACCAGATCAGGGGTGAGGGCGGCCTGGACCTGACCGACAAGTACAGCAGCGGCATCCGCACCCTGTTCGGCATCCACTCCCAGGGCTATCCCAACCTGTTCATCATGGGCGGCTATCAGTCCTCCTTTCAGTTCAACCTGACCGATATCCTCAACACCGAGGGTGACCATATCGCGGCCTGCATCGACCACGTCCGTCGCCACGGCTACCAGTCCATAGACCCGACCCCCGAGGCCGAGGAGTGGTGGGTAGACGAGGTCATCAAGTACCGCGGCAAGACGACCCGCAACCGGGACTGCACGCCGGGCTATTACAACTTCGAGGGCGAGTTTCAGCGTCGCCAGGACGGCAACTACAACGGTGGCTTCCATCGCTACGTGGGCCATATGGACGAGGCCCGGGACAAGATGGACGAGTACTTCGTCTTCTCCACGAAATAAGAGGAAGCAGGCCGGGGGGGGGGCCACAGGAGCTGCTCCATGCATGAATCCAGCGCCCGCAAGAGCGGCAACCCGTTTGACATCCAGGTTCGCGACGCCCAGCGGCGCAAGGGTCTGTCCAGTCCTGACGAGCGCCAGGCTGTTGTCGCGGACGTAGATGCTCTCAAACGGGACGGCTATGTGGTGCTTGAGGGGCTACTCGACGCCGACACGCTGGCCGAAGTCGGGGCCGAGATGGACCGCCTTCACCGCTCCACCCCGCTCGGCGTCACCGACTTTGAGGGCTTTCAGACCAGGCGGATTTACAATCTCATGGCCAAGACCCGTGCGGCGGACGCCTTGTGCAGCCAGGCCCGGATTGTGGCCACTGTCGAAGCCTATCTGGACGGCCAGATTCAACTCAGCTCGGCGACCGGCATCACCCTGCTAGCGAGCGAGACCGGGCAGGATTTGCACCGCGACGACAGCCTCTATCCGCTGCCCCGGCCGCGGCCGCCGCTGGTCGTCGGCGCCCTGTGGGCGATTGACGCCTACACCGCGCAGAACGGCGGGACCATGCTGATTCCCGGCAGCCATACGGCGCTTGAGGAACACGTCCCGGACGAGCCGCCCGTCAGCATTGTGATGCCGGCCGGCTCGGTGCTGCTGTTTGACGGCGGAATGTGGCATGGGGGCGGGGCTAATGCCACCGACCAGCAGCGGCGAGCCATCTCGCTGTCCTACTGCTGTGCCTGGCTGCGGCAGCAGGAGAATGCCTACCTGTCCATCCCGCTGGAGACGGTGCGCTCGCTGAGCCGCCCCATGCAGTGTCTGCTGGGCTACACCACCGCCTCGATCATGCTGGGACAGGTCGAGCGGCGAAATCCCATTCACTGGTTCGACGAAGCCTAAGGAGGGCGTATGACACAGCTCGACGGACGGGTGGCGATTGTCACCGGTGGTGTGCAGGGCATTGGCGGGGGCGTGGCCCACAGCCTGGCCCGGGCCGGGGCCAACATCGTGGTGGCCGAGGCGGTCCAGGAGCGGATTCCCCCAGCCGTGGCCCGCCTCGAAGCGCTGGGCGTGCAGGCCCTGGGCGTGCAGACCGACGTCACCCAGGCCGACGCGGTGGACCGGCTGGTCGGCCAGACGCTCGAGCGCTTTGGCAAGATTGACATTCTGGTCAATAACGCCGGCATAGTGGTCCTCAAGCATATGCGAAACCAGACCGAGGCCGACTGGGACCGGGTCCTGGACGTGAACCTCAAGGGCGTGTTCCTGTGCTGTCACCGCGTTGTCCAGGAGATGGAAAAGCAGGGGAGCGGCGCCATCGTCAATATCGCCTCCATCGCCGCCCTGCACTACACCGTGCCCCATGTGCCCTACGCCGCCTCAAAGGCCGGGGTTGTCGCCCTGACCAGAGACCTGGCCTATGAGGTCGCCCCGCTGGGCATCCGGGTCAACGCCATTGCCCCCGGCCCGATTGAAACGCCGATGATGGCCAACTCGCTGAGCGAAGAACAAAAAGCCGCCTACGCCAAGACGGTGCCGCTCGGCCGCATCGGCCAGCCCCAGGACATCGGCGACGCGGCCGTGTTTCTGGCCTCTGACGCGGCCAGTTTTATTACCGGCGTTACCCTGCCGGTCGCGGGCGGCACAGACCTGAAAGTGGGTCCCTGATGAGGGGGAACGCTCTCGTAGCACAAGGGAGAAACTCGTCATGTCCATGCGCTTTTCGATTCTGAGTCTGGGCGACAACTACGCCAATCTGCGCTCGCACGAGCAGTTCTACCACGAGGTCCTGGACGAGGCCGAGTATGCCGAGGAACTCGGCTACGAGGGGTTCTGGGTCGGCGAGCACCACTTTCAGGCCAGCCAGCGGGTGTTTCCGTCGCCCCAGATGCTGCTGGCCGCCATCTCCCAGCGCACCACACGCCTGCGTCTGGGCATCGGGGTCAGCGTCCTGCCGGTCAACGATCCGGTGCGGCTGGCCGAAGATATGGCCGCCCTGGATCTGCTCAGCCACGGTCGGGTGTGTTTCGGGGCCGGACGGGGCTACCAGCCGCACGAATTTGCCGGCTTTCACATTCCCATGGACACCGCCAAGGCGCGCTTCTGGGAGTGCCTGGATATCATTCACGGGCTGTGGACGCAGGAGCAGTTTTCGTACACCGGTCAGTACTACCGGTGTGAAGACACCGCCCTGCTGCCCCGGCCCATCCAGCAGCCGTGTCCGCCGATCTGGGTGGCGGCGGCCTCGCCCGGCTCTGCCGAAGAGATTGCCAAAAAAGGCTATGCCTTTTGCGCCGCGCCGTTTGCCTCAAGCCCGTCGCCGCAGGAGATTGCGGCTCAGCTCGACCGCTATGGGCAGACCTTCCGGGCGGCCGGCCACGGCCAGCCCAGCGACGACCTGCCGCACGTGTTCTGGACCCACCTGGCCGATACCACCGAGCAGGCTCTGGACGAGGCCGGGGCCGGCATGAAACGCAAGCTCGGCAGCTCAACCAAGGTGTGGGCCAAGCCCGGCAGCGGCGGGGACTACGAGGCGTTCGCCAAGGTCGGCCAATTCCTGGCCACCGCCACCATCGAGCAGCTCGACGCCCTGTCGATTTTTGGCGATCCGGCCCGGTGTCTCGAAAAGGTCAAGACCTACCACGCGGCCGGTATCCGGCACCTGCTGGTCATGTTTGACTGGGGCGGCATGCCCAAGGACAAGATTTTTCACTCCATGGAGCTGTTCGCCGAGCACGTCATGCCCCACTTTCGGGACAAGACGGCCGGCGTCTCGGTGGACGCGCCGCCTGTCGCGGCTCGCGCCAAATGAGCGGACCTCAGTTCAGCTTATAGAACTGCATCGCTCCCTCGGCCAGCACCGCCCGTCGCTGGTGCTCGGGCAGCTTTTCGGCGATCTGTTCGGGCGCGCCGGGGAAGAAGCCGTCCGGGTGGGGATAGTCGGTCGCCCACAGGATCTTCTGCGGACCGAGATAGTCGACCAGATGGCTCAGGTTGCCCTCGACCGGTTCGTAGGAAATCCAGCACTGACGCTGGAAATACTCGCTCGGCCGCATCGTCAGCGAGGAATCGTTGAACAAGCCCTTGTCGTCAAAGTGACGGTCCATGCGGTCGAGCCAGGGCGCCATCCAGCCGCCGCCCGACTCCAGAAACCCGATCCGAACCCCGGGGAAGCGCTCGCACACCCCGTCCCAGATGATCGACAGGGCGGCCAGCATCATCTCCATGGTATGCGACACCATGTGTTTGGCGCCAAAACTGGCGAAGCGATCCACCCCGACCGCCGGCATGCCGCCCGTGCCCTCGTGGATGCCGACCGAGAAGTCGAGGTCCTGGGCTTCGGCCCAGAACACGTCGTAGTCCCGATGGCCTAACATTTTGTTATTATACGGGTTGGGCCGCAGAAAACCGGCCCGCATGTCGAGTTCGTTGCGGGCGTAGCGCATCTCCTCGACCGCCAGCTCAATCGACTGCATGGGCAGCATGGCCACCCCGAACAGCCGGTCCGGGTACGGCCGGCAGTAGTCGGCCAGCCAGCGGTTATAGGCCCGGCTGGCGGCTGCGGCCAGCTGCGGGTCCTGGATCGCTCCGGCAAACAGGCCCAGGCTGGGATACAGAAAGGCTGCGTCAATGCCGTCGAGGTCCATGTCGTGCATGCGGGCGTGGGGATCGAAGCCGCCCTTGCGGCCCTGGGTGTACTCCAGGTCAATCGCCACCTTGGGCGCGTGCCGCCACTCGCCGTTGACCTTTTCGCGCACGCCAATCGCCCCGATCAGGCCGAGTCCGGCCGGCGGGCCGAGCAGTTTGCCCTCGACCTGAAAGCGGTCCTTGCCATCGCTGTCCACGATAAGCTCGGGCGCCCGGTCGCGGTAACGCGGATCGATATACTCCCGCCAGAAGTTGCGCGGTTCCAGAACATGACCGTCCGAATCAATGACATTATAGGTGCGTCCCATACCGTTCCTCCTGTCGCGTGTATATAGCACGCCCGGCACCAGGCCGACAGGTCTTGCCGCTCCTCTTTCGCAATCCTTCCCGGCAGTGCTACACTGGCGCCTGCCAGCCTTGGGGGCTGGACCACGACAAGGAGGAAGCCGATGCCAATCCAACGATTTGCCCCGATGACCAAAGACTTTCCGACCTTTGACTGCGACGCCCACGTCACCGAGCCGCCCTGGATCTGGGAGCGGGCCAAGGACTGGCTGAGCACGGACGAACTCGAAGCCCTCAAGGCCACCATGTGGTTCGACGCCGAGACCAAGCAGTTGATCGTCAACGGCACGGCCGGCACCGGGCTGGGCTCGCAGAAAATCCACGGCACGCCCGGCATGGTCAATGTCCTGTCCCTGTCTGGCCCCGGTTTCAAACACGACATCCAGCGCGCCCTCAACGTCCGCAACCTCAACCCTGCCACCGCCCTGACCGCCGAGCAGGCCGATTACATCGACCACAAGGGCTCCTACCGACCCAAGGAGCGGCTGCGCGATATGGATGTCCAGGGTATCGATCAGGTCATGATCATCCCGACCGATATCGAACGCCCTGGGCGCCAAGGCCATGTGCAAGGCCTACAACGAGTGGGCCTACGAGTATTGCCAGGAGGACCCCCAACGCCTGTTCTTTGCCGCCCTGCTGCCCATGCAGGACCCGGTGTACGCCGCCCAGGAGGTTCGTCGGGTGGCGGCCAAGGGCTGCCGGGTGGGTCTGGTGCGTCCCATAGATGCCATGGGCAACTATCCGTTGCAGCCCAAGTACGAGCCGGTGTGGCGGGCGATGGAGGAGACCGGGGTGGTGTACGGCATGCACCCCTTTCCGGCCATGGGCGCAAACAAACCGCCGGGTTACAGTGAGCAGTACTCGGGTGCCGAGCTGATTGCCAAAACCATCAACTCCTCGGGCCTGCCCCACTTCTTCCTGACCAACGTCCAGAACTTTCAGGCCGAGGCCGCGCTGTGGGTGACCATGGTGCTGATGTCGGGCTTCTTTGACCGCCATCCCAAGCTGCGGGCGGCCGTGTTCGAGGCGTCTTCGACCTGGCTCAGCTTTCTGCTCGACGAGTGCGACAAGTTCTACAAGCTGTACCGCAACGAGCGGCAGCTGCCGCCGCTCAAACGGCTGCCGAGCGAGACCTTTTTCGAGCACTGCGTGACGGGTTTTGAGGGCGACGAGGCGCCGCCGTCGCATTCTGGCCTGGTCCTCGGACGTGTACCACCACGACGGGGACGATGCCTGGCGGGCGATTGAGACGATGGAGGCGTGTGGTCTGCCGGCGTCGTATCGGGAGCGGTTTCTGGGCGCCAACGCCCGTAAACTGTACAACATCGAAGCCCCGCGCGAGTTCATCCGCGAGCGGGTGACGGAGATCGAGCGACCGGACTGGTGGCCGACCGAGACCGAGGTTCAGCACGCCCTGCAACCCGAGGCTGCGCTGCTGCGACCCTACGGCGAGAGCGGCAAGCCGGCCAACGGCGCCAACGGCCGGGCCAACGGCGCCAACGGCCGCTCAGACACGAAGACGGGCGACCCCGTCCAGGGAGCCCGGGCATGACCGACCACAAAGGCTTTGCCGTCTTTGACGCCAACTCACACGTTGTCGAGCCGCGGGCGGTGTGGGAGAGCTATCTGGAGCCCGAATACCGGACGCTGGGCAAATCCGCCCTGTGGCGTGAGGAGGGCCGCTACGGCTCCTACCTCAAGGTCAACGGCAAGATGTTCCGCGACCCGATGAACCCCAATATCCCCCGCTACGCCATCTGGCGGCCGGGCATGAGCTGGGAGCAGGTCGGCGAGCTTGACCCCAACACCCGCCACGCCATGACCGAGGGCGCGTCCGACCCGGACGCCATGGGTGTGGATCAGAGCCTGCTGTACCCGACCTGGTTTGCCGAGGGCTTTGGCCTGATTGAAGACCCGGACGTGGCCTACGCCCTGGCCCGGGCCTACAACAACTGGATGGCCGACTTTTGCGCGGCCGCGCCCGAGCGGCTGTATGCCGCAGCCATGATCCCCCTGCAAAGCATGGACTTCGCGTGTGAAGAGCTGCACCGCATCGCCACCCTGCCCTGCTTCCGAGGCGTCTTTCTGCGACCCATGTTTGTCGAGGATCGCTACTACACCCACCCCTACTACGATCCGTTCTGGGCCGAGGTCGAACAGTCCGGGCTGACCCTGGCGGTCCACCCCTCGGCCGGGTTGTGGAACCCCGAGTGGACCTCGCACGGACCGTTTGCCGAGAAGGTCAACGGCCGTCTCAACCAGGTGTCTTTTGTGCGGGAATCCGGCGGCGGTCCGTTTGCCGGCGGCGGCAACGGAACCAACTTTGCCTTTGTCGCCCAGCAGCCGATCGGCCATCCGATCGCCCAGATCCTGTCGCCCTGGCTCGACAACCATATGTTCGTGGCCGCGACCCTGATCGGCTTCACCGTCATGCAGCGCTACCCCAACCTCAGGATCGTCATGGCCGGCGGCAAAGCCTCGTGGATGGAGGAAGTGCTGGAGAAGATGGAAGCCTCGACCCGGACCATTCCCCTGCTCCACCACTACCCGGTGCGGACCGACGTGGAGGAGATGTGGGAAGAAGGCCGGGTGCTGCTCGGCTTTGACGCCGAGGAGCGGCTGGTCCAAAAGCTGCCCCAGACCTTCGCCCATAAGATCGTCTGGGGCTCGCGCTACCCCCAGCAGGACACGACCAGCGCCTGGGAGGCGATTGAGCAGCTCAGGCAGGCGTATGTCGATGAGCCGGCAATCGCCCGGATGCTGGGCGGTAATGCGGCCGAACAGTTCGGGATTCAGCCGGTACAGAATACGGAAAAATGAACGGCAGACAGGGGTTCGCCGTTCATTTCTTGTCACGTCGCCCAAAGCCGAACAGCACCTGGGCGATGCGGCGCATCTGAATCTCTTCTGCCCCCTCGGTGATCCGATACCGCCGGTGATGGCGCAGGATGTGCTCGAAGGGCTTGTAGCGCGAGTAGCCCAGGCCGCCGTGGACCTGCATGGCCCGGTCGGCCGCCTCACACACCAGACGGTTGGCCCGGTAGTTACACATGGCGACCCGGTCGGACAGCCTGCGGGCGACCTCGGGCTTGGACATGCGGTCCATCTGCCAGGCGGTCTGATAGATCAGCGTGCGCAGCATGGCCGCCTCGGTGTGCAGCTCAACCAGCGGCCACTGGATGGCCTGGTTGACGGCCAGCGGCTTGCCGAACGGCTTGCGCTGCTGGGCATAGGCGACCGCCTCGTTGACGCAGTACTGGGCCGCACCCAGGGATGAGGCAGCCTGGCGGATACGGTTCTCGTGGACAAAGTGCTGGGCCACGGCCAGCCCCTCGTCCGGCTCGCCCAGCACCGCCCCGACCGGGACGCGCACGTCGTGGAGCGAAATGCGGGCGTGGTCGGTCGGCATGTTAAACGTCCACAGGTATTCTTCAACGACAAAGCCCGCACTGTCGGTCGGGACGATAAAGCAGGTAATCCCGCGCGGGTCGCCGTCCTGGCCGCTGGTGCGGGCGAAGATGAGATCGTGGCTGGCGGTGTGCACGCCCGAATTCCAGGTCTTGGTCCCGTTGATACGCCACTCGTCACCGTGGCGCACGCCCCGGGTGTCCATCCAGGTCGCGTCAGACCCGTGCTCGGGCTCGGTCAGCCCAAAGGCGATGTGCAGCGCGCCGTCGAGAATGCCGGGAATCAGCTCGCGCCGCTGCTGCGGACTGCCGAAATCGCGCAGCATCAGCACGACCGGCTGGTTGGCCACGATGGAGCTTTCGTTCTGCAGGTCGTTATGCAGCCCCAGGCCCTTGGCCGCCAGGTGCTCGCGGATGATTGCCATGGCCAGGTGTGAGCCGTCCTGGCCGCCGTACTCCTTGGGCAGACCAAACCGGTAGTGACCGGCCCGGTCGGCGCGGCGGCGCATCTCGGCCAGCAGGTCTTCCCACTCTTTGCGCGGTACTCCGCCGTTTTCAAAGTCAGTCCGGGCCCATTCACGCCGGTGGTCGAAGAAGCGGATGTTGTCGTCTTGCTGTTCGAGCGGCCGAATTTCGCGCTCGATAAAGGCGTCAAGCTCGACCAGATAAGCCTGAATATCGGCCGGGATCTCGAAATCCATTGGGTATGCGCGGTGTTGCTTCGGGCAGGGCGCGCCCGAATGGCAGAAGAATGCCGCCGCGGTCCGGGATTGACTCAGAGCCGCGACGGCGAAACCCGGCGCCTCAGGCGGCGATGGCCAGCTCGCGCTTGGCCTCGTCCTCGGCCGTGGGTTCCTCGACCTTGTACAGCTTCTGGCCGTTTTCCCACAGGATCTTGCGCCGCACCGACTCCTCACAGTCGGACAGGCCACCCTTGATCCGGGCGTGGACCTCGTCGCCGTACAGCGAGGTGGGATGCGGAAAGTCGGTCTCAAACAGGATGTTATCGGCGCCGACCTTGTCGATCAGGCGCCGTGGGGCGAGCTGCTCAAACCAGTAGCAGGCGTAGACGTTGCGGGCGAAGTACTCGGACGGCAGCAGGTCGAACTCGGGGTGCTCTTCGGCCACATCGTTGCCGTGGAACTGATAGTCCAGGGCTTCGAGCGCAAACGGAACCCAGCCGATACCGCTCTCGACCGAGATGAACTTGATGTCCGGGTAGCGGGCCAGCACCCCGGACATGATCAGGTCGTTCAACTGCATGGCGTTTTTCAGGAAGATATCGACCGACAGTTCGGTAAAGGCTGCCATCCTGCCATAGGACGCCATCTTGCTCTCCAGCAGCCCCAACTCCATATTGCCCGAACCGATGTGGAAGCTGATCGGCAGGTTGAGCTCAACCGCGACCTCCCACAGCGGGTTCCAGTGCGGGTCGCCCAGCAACGGCTGGTCAAAGGACTGCGGCTCGCCGGTGAACAGAATCCCCTTGTGGCCCATCGCCGCGCAGCGACGGACTTCCTTGACCGCCGCCTCGACATCCCAGAACGACAGCGAGGTGATGGGCAGCAGGCGGCGCGAGTCGGCCGACGCCCACTCGGTCTGCCAGTCGTTGTAGATCTGGACGCAGGACAGCATCAGTTCGGGATCGTTCAGCTTCAGGAACTCCTGGGCGCCAAAGCCGCCGACATTGGGGTACATGACCATGGCCCAGATACCCATCTTGTCCATATACTTGAGCCG
>JAGWBB010000143.1 GCA_021296095.1 Desulfurellaceae bacterium
ACAAACGCGCGGTCAGCTTTCTGGGAGCTATCTATCTGGCCGCCTCGGTGATCCTCCTTAACTGATGACACTCCCTAGTCCACCGCCATCACCCTGGTGTTCACAAAATAGGCAAAATCGAACTGGGTTGTCTCCCCGACCCGTTTGCCGGGGATTGGCAGCAGCCGGGCCGAGAGCGGCTTGGCCAGCTTCCAGCCCAGAGCGGCCACATCGCTCAGCACGGCGGCCAGCTGATCGAGGCTCACGTCTCCGGCCAGCGGGATGGTATCGAGCCCGGTCCCGCACACCGCAGAGTAGCTGAGCAGACTGGACAGCCGCAGCACGCCCTGGTTGTTGCGCTCGGCCAGCCCGACATCTTCGAGCACCGGCAGCATCAGCCCGCTATAGCCACAGGCCTGGAGACGTGTTTCCTTGAGGGCTGTGGTAATCTGGGCCGCCACGGCCAAGGTCCCCGGCATCCCGAAACGGCCCAGGCCCAGGCGTTCAATCGCATAGGCAATGCTCGCCTCCGGACCGGGTCCGGGCGCCGGAGACAGGTCTATGCCGCGAAAAACAAAATCGGCCCCGTGGTGTCGCTGGGCGAGCTGCTGGAGCGGCTCGATCTGGCGTTCTAACTCGCCGACCAGGGCAGCCCGAAAATCGTCCAGATCCTGTCCGGGCTGGGCCGCCGCAGCCACAATATCGGCCGCCTCCAAGGCCAGACAAAAAGCCGGCTGCCCGTGGTGAAAAGCGGCCGGAAAAAAGGGGATATGGGGACCGCAGTTCAGCACGGCCGCAAAGCGCAGATTGCCGAATCCCTCGGCCGTGGTCCGGGCGATGGTCTGGATCGTTTGCCCGATTGCCCAAGCGCTTGACCGCCGCACGGGCCGGCCAGGCTCGGCCAAGACCGCACTGGTGAAAACCGTGCTGGTCTCGGCAATCAGACGCGGCACAAGCCCGAACAGGTGTGGCGAGGCACGCTCAGGGTCGATTGGTCCGATCGAGCAATACTCGATGCCGTTTGCCTGACAACAGGCCTCCAGGTCTGTGACAAAACTCAGCACCTCGGCCTCGGTTCGGTCGCCAAGAAAGGCGGGAAACGGAGGCGTGGCCAGACGAACCGTCTGTACCTCAAGGCCAGCCGCCTCGCACTCGGAACGCAGGCTTGAGGCAAAACGGCCCGCCGCAGCAATCTGGTCAGGCTGAAGCGGCAGTCCAGGGTCCACACCGAGCGTAATGGCACGTACCTTCATGACAGCACTCCTTAGCAGGCTCCGCCTTCCCGGGCTACTCCAAGGGATTGCAATTACAGAGACCTGAATATAGTCAATATATGAACGAGGGACTGACTATGGCAAAAGATGCAGCACCATCTCCCCCTACCTCCCAGACACCGCCAGAAGGCAGCGAAGTCCAGGTCAAGCTCACCCGCCGTCCGCCGTGGCAACCTTCGCCCCGCCTGCCCGACTATCTGCTTGAGGACGAACTCAACAAGCTCATGGACCCGCGCGAATGGAAAGTCTACCGGGCTCTGTGGCGTCATTCGATTGGGCTGCGCCGCACCCCACTGATTACGGCCGGCTACGCCGACGTGGGCGAAATGACCGGTCTGTCGCGGGCTTCTGTCATCCGGGCTCTCAAGGGCCTGATGAAGAAACGCTATGTGGTCCGCATCATTGCTCCAGAGTCGGCCGGAGAGGACCGTGTCGAGCAGGCTCGGCTGCCGCGGAAACCGCGCGATGGCCACCGCTACCTGGTGTGTACCTATCGTGAGGTGATCGAGGGCCGCCTACGGGATGGAACCCCGCTCAAAGATATTCCCGAAGGCGGGCTGTATCCCGAGGAGATTCAGGTCTTTCGCCGGGAGGGCCAGGAGTCGCTGTTCTCCGAATAGCCCCTTGCGCAGCCCGTCTGGATGGGGCATCTTCAGAGGGCGGGATCGGTACGGCTGTACACGCGTACCCCCGCTGGGTAGAGGCGCATGTTACTACGACAGAGTGTTTTTTCGTTTCTCGTCCTGAGTTGCTGCTGGCTTGCGCTCCCACCGCTCGGTCAGGCCCAATTCTTGTCCCAGGGTGAGCGGATCGGAAGCCAGATGACCGGCGACCGGGCTCGCGACCGGGTTGATCGCAAGAAAAAAGGGGCCAACATTACCGAGTGGGTCCGGCGCCTCAACAACGACCGGCCCGAGACCCGTTTGGAAGCCGTCAAGTCCCTGGGCGATTCCAAGGACCCCGAGGTGATTGCACATCTGGTCAACGCCACCGCAGACATTGATATCCGGGTCAAAATCAAGGCCATCGAATACCTCGGCAATCTGCGGGCGACGGACGCGACCCCGGTTCTGGCCCAACAGCTCTTTTTGCGGAACACCCACATGGGGGTGAAAAAGAAAGTCTTGATTGCCCTGGGAAAAATCGGGGATCCGCGCGGGGCAGAACCCATCATCGAATTCCTGCGGCGCGATCTTGACGAAAACGCCAAAGGCATCGCCATCTATGCCCTGCGCGACGTGGGCAATGAACAAGTCCTGGTTTTTCTCGACAATATCGCCGCAGATGACTCTTCCCAGCCGATCAAGCAGTTAGCCGCCCGGGCAGCCACCGACATCCGGAACCGACTGTCGCCAGAATACGAGCCGGTTATTCCGACCTATATCCAGCAGGTCGAGCTGCGCAACCAAGCCGAGCAGGGCAGACAATAAGCGGGGCGACACTTCCGGAAGGGGAGCCGGGCACTCATGCACAACACAATTCTCGCACTTGGTCTACTGGTCTGGATGATAGCCCCTGCAGTCCACGCCTCAGACCACGAGCCCAGCCCCGGTGTAAGCCTCGCAGCGCCTAACCTCTCGACCGGCCTGCCCCCGCTGGTTGACACCGCCAAAAAGGCCAAGCGCTCGGTGGTCAATATCTCCACCACCCAGAAGATCCAGCGCCAGAGCGGCCGCCAGCGTCGGCCCAGCCCGTTTGGCGGCGAAGATCCGTTTGAGGAATTTTTCCGGCGCTTTTTTCCAGACCCCTCACCGGACCAACCCCGCAGCCTGGGGTCGGGCTTCATCATCAGTGAAGACGGCTACATTGTGACCAACAATCACGTCATTGGCGAGGCGGACAAGATCACCGTCCGCCTGTCGGACGAAGAGGAATACCAGGCAACCGTCATCGGCTCGGATCAGCGGACCGATCTGGCGCTGATTAAAATCGAGCCGAGCAGTCCGCTGACCGCTGTCCCGCTGGGCGATTCCGAAGCCCTGCAAGTCGGCGACTGGGTCATGGCCATCGGCAACCCGTTCGGTCTTGAGCAAACCGTCACCGTCGGTATTGTCAGCGCCACAGGCCGGGTTATCGGGGCTGGCCCGTACGACGACTTCATTCAAACCGACGCCTCAATCAATCCGGGCAACTCTGGCGGTCCTCTCCTGAACCTCGAAGGCGAGGTCATCGGCATCAACTCGGCAATCTTCAGCCGCGGCGGGGGCAATATCGGGATTGGCTTTGCCATCCCCATCGACCAGGCCAAGTCCATTATCGCTCAGCTCAGAGAGAGCGGCAAAGTGACCCGGGGCTGGCTGGGCGTCATGATCCAGCCGGTGACCAAAGAGCTGGCCGACTCCTTTGGGCTGGAAGAACCCAAAGGCGCGCTGATTGCGGAGGTGACCGAGGGAGGTCCGGCCCAACAGTCCGGCTTGGAGCGGGGAGACGTCATCACGGCTTTTAACGGACAGACGATTCACGACTCGCGCGACCTGCCCGGCCTGGTTGCCAACGCTCCGGTCGGTTCCGCGGCACAGGTCAAGCTGTTGCGCGGCGGACAAGAGCAAGACATCTCGGTCAAACTCGGTGAACTGCCCGACCAGCTGGCCAGCCGCAGGCCGGCACAGGCCGACCAGGAAAGCTGGGGCATGACCGTGGCGGACCTCACGCCCGATATCGCCCGCCAGTTCCAACTCGACGCCAGCCGTGAGGGCGTGGTGGTGACCGCTGTTGAACCCGGCAGCCCAGCCGCAAGCGCCGGGATTCAGCCCGGAGACCTGATCGAAGAAGTCAACCGCAAAACGGTGACCTCGGTCACCGAGTTCAGCACGGCCATTGCCGACCTGAACGACGAGGATACCCTGTTGGTCCTCGCCCGGCGGGGAACCTTTACCTCCTTTTTTGCCCTGAAGAAATCGGGCTAGAGCAGTTTCATCCTATTGTGATTCATAGCCGGCATGAGCGAGGTAGCGTGCGCATTCGGCGGGGGTGAACGCCGAGAGGGCAGCGCCGACAGCGTGCCAGAGGGTGGCCCGCGTCCGGGCCGCCACCGCACGCAGGAGCGCCTTGAGCTTGGCAAAGACCTGTTCGATGGGGTTGTAATCGGGGGAATAGAGTCGCTCCCGCTGCTTCGATTGCCTGGCGCACCGCCGGGCCTTTGTGGACGGCGAGATTGTCCAGGATGACCGTGTCGCCCGGGCGCAACGTGGGGCCTAACACCTGCTCGACATAGGCCCGGAAGGCGAGCCCGTCTAAGGCTCCGGGCAGCAGCATCGGCGCGGTAAGATCGTCAGCGCGCAAGCCCGCAATGAAGGTGGTCGTCCTCCAGTGGCCATGCGGCAGGCTGGCCCTCAGCCGCGCGCCCCGCCGACAGCGTCCATGCAACCGCGCCAGCTTGGTGTTGAGCCCCGTTTCATCCAGGAAGATCAACCGCGCGGGGTCCAACGTTGGCTGGCGCTGGCCCCAGGCCGCCCGCGCGGTTTTTACCGCAGGCCGGCGCTGCTCGTGCGCATGGCCCGTCTTTTTTTGTATGTGAGCCCCTGCTTCCGATAGAAGCCCCACAGCGTGCCGAGCGCGGCGCGCACCCCGCGCTCGCGGACGAGGCGGCGCTGGACTTCTGCCAGGGTCAGAGCGACCTGGGCGGCCACCAGCCCCAGCAGATAGGGAGCGTGCGCATCAAGCTGCGACCCCGGCGGATGCCCTGGCTTGCGCGCCGTCCGCTCCCCGGTCTCCCGCCACCGGCGCACCCACCGGCTCGCGGTGGCCGGCCCGATCCCAAACCGGGCCGCCGCCCCGCGGGCCGATTGGCCCGCTGCCACGGCGGCCAACACCCGCTCCCGCAAATCGGCCGAGTAGGCTCTGCTCCTTGCTCCCCTCCTGCCCTTGATTTGTCCGAGAGCTTCGCATACCCGGGCTCGCGGGGAAAGCCCACTAGACGCATCGGAAATTGCTGAAAATGCGCTAGGGTCTGGACTCATAACCAATAGAGGACAATGGCGGCGAGGGTAACCGTGGCCAGGTAGTTCTGTG
>JAGWBB010000144.1:0-1092 GCA_021296095.1 Desulfurellaceae bacterium
TGTATGTGATCATTCTGATGGGCTCGGTGTTTGGCCGCAGCTTCGGCCTGCTGCTGTTCATCTACGCCATCTTCAACTGGATCAGTATTTCCTACTATATGCGGGCCGAGTTTCTGAAGCTGCGCCAAACCGCCTTTGTCGAGGCCGCCAGGTGTCTGGGCATTCCGAGCTTTCGGATCATCGTTCGTCACATCCTGCCCAACTCGCTGGTGCCGATTATTACCTTTTTTCCGTTTTCCCTGGTTGGCGCGATCGGCGCGCTCAGCGCGCTCGACTACCTGGGCTTCGGCCTGCCGCCGCCGACCCCGAGCTGGGGTGAGCTGCTCAGCCAGGCCCAGGTCCACACCGACGCCTGGTACCTGATTGTCTACCCGTTCGCCGCCCTGTTTTCGGTCATTCTGCTGGGCGTGTTTGTCGGTGAGGGTGTGCGCAGCGCGTTCGACCCCCGCAGCGCCAGCCGTCTGGAGTAGAGCCTGTGGTGTTGGAAGTCAAAGAGCTGACCGTTCAGTTTGCAACCGAAGCCGGGCTGCTGACCGCAGTCGAGGACGTGTCGTTCGAGGTCAAGGCAGGCGAGGTGGTCGGGATCGTGGGTGAATCGGGCTGCGGCAAGTCGGTCACCGCGCTGAGCATCCTGCGCCTGATTCCCCGTCCGCCGGGACGTTTCGCGCGCGGCCGGATTGTGTTCAAGGGCCAGGATTTGCTGTCGCTGCCGCTTGGCGCGCTGCGCCAGATTCGGGGCAAGCAGATCGGCATGATTTTCCAGGAGCCGATGACCGCCCTGTCCCCGCTCAAACGGGTCGGCCGCCAGATGGTCGAAATCCTGCGCGTCCACGAGCCCGGGCTGAGCAAAGCCCAGGCCCGGGCGACTGCCATCCGCTGGCTGGACAGCGTGGGCATTCCCGAGCCGGCCGAGCGCATGCACAGCTATCCCTTCCAGCTGTCCGGCGGGATGCGCCAGCGGGTGATGATCGCCATGGCCCTGATGCTGCACCCGGCCCTGCTGATCGCCGATGAGCCGACCACGGCGCTCGACGTCACGATTCAGGCCCAGGTCTTTGAGCTGATCCGGGAGATGAAGGCCGACGACACCTC
>JAGWBB010000144.1:1313-2069 GCA_021296095.1 Desulfurellaceae bacterium
CGCCCGCTGCCCGATTGCGATTGAGCGCTGCCGAACCCAGGCGCCGCCGCTGGAGCGGCTGGCCGACGGCCGCCAGGTCGCCTGTTTCCGCGCCACCGAGCCGCTCTCGGACGGGGAGGACCGGCATGGCTGAGGCGGGTTCGGGCCAAGCGCTGCTCAGCGTGCAAGACCTGCGGACGTGGTTTCCCATCCGCCGGCTGCTGTTCTCGCCCAGTCGCGGCTCTATCAAGGCCGTGGACGGCGTGTCGTTTGACATCTATCCGGGCGAGACGCTGGGGCTGGTCGGCGAGTCGGGCTGTGGCAAAACCACCCTGGGCCGGACGATCCTGCGCCTGGAGCGGGCCAGCGGCGGCCGGGTGGTGTACAACGGGCAGGATCTGCTGAGCCTCGGCGAATCGGCCCTGCGACCCCTGCGTCGGCGGCTGCAGATGATCTTCCAGGACCCTTACTCCTCGCTTAACCCCCGCCTGGCGGTACGCGACATTGTCACCGAGGGTCTCAGACAGCACGGTCAGCTTGACAGCAGCCTGGACGCGGTCGCCACCCGTCTGTTGCGCGAGGTTGGTCTGGACGCCACCGCGCTGTACCGCTATCCGCACGAATTTTCGGGCGGCCAGCGCCAGCGGATCAGTATTGCGCGGGCTATTTCGCTCCAGCCCGAATTCATCGTGTGTGACGAGGCGGTCAGCGCCCTCGACGTGTCGATTCAGGCCCAGATCATCAACCTGCTGGTTGACCTGCGCCGTCGCTACGGCC
>JAGWBB010000144.1:2456-7782 GCA_021296095.1 Desulfurellaceae bacterium
GAGACGGAGAATAACGAAAAGGACGGGATTTGAGGGAATGACTAAGGACAGAATCGGTGGCAGCCGGACAATTAAGGCGTCCGAGTTCAAGGCGAAGTGTCTGAAGCTGATGGACGAGGTGGCGGCCAGCGGCAAGGAGGTTGTCATCACCAAAAACGGCCGTCCGGTTTCGCGGCTCGTGCCGTACCGGGAGAAACCAAAGAGCCTGTTTGGCATCGACAGAGGAAGAATCGAACTCCTTGGTGACATCATCGAGCCGCTGGATGTGGAGTGGGAAGCCGAGACCGGCAAGACCTGGGACGGCGCCAGGTGATTCTGCTCGATACGCACGTCATGCTGTGGCTGAGATTGGGTGAGGCGCAGAGGAAGAAAACACCGCACGAAGGAGGCAAGACAATGAGTGATGAAATGCGTCGAGTCATGGACGAAGCCGCAATCCGCCGGGTGATTGATCGGTATTGTCATGCGGTTGATCGCGGCAGCGCGGATGACGTGGCCGCGCTCTTTCACCCCAACGGGCGCTTAGCGGTCAGCCTTGAAGACAACGATGGGTATAACGGTCGTGAGGCCGTGCGCGAATGGTACGCGAACTACCATCGCTACTTTCGGGCCAGGCTGAGCCACCTGCGGCACAAAATTTCCAACGTCCAGATTGACCTGAATGGCGACGAAGCGCGGGTGGTGTCCTACATGGACGCCGACCTCATCGCCACAGACGAAACCACCCCGCGCCAGGCAATCGGTCGCTACGACGACCGCTTTGTCCGTGAGGGCGGAGAGTGGTACTTCGCCGAACGCGTGATTGTGGTGTATCACGCCGACGAGCGCTTGGCTGAATTGCTGAGCGCCGATTCGTAGCACTCGTCTCATAAGTTGGAGGCGGGCATCGACGGAGGAGCGCCGGTGCGGGTTCGGATTCTTATGCAGGCTGCGGCGACCTGATTTCTGCTCTGGTCACGAAGACATACGTCACGACCAGGCTTCCAAAGGGTTCACGTTTGGAGCTGCGATGTATTGGGGCTACAATGCAGGTGACGCGTCACGCTTTTGGAGAGTCACATTACAGTCGGCAGATTGCCAGAAGGAGGGATGCTATGACTACAAACCAAAACTGGTGGCCGAATCAGCTGAGCCTGAAGGCACTTCGTCAAAACTCTTCCCTGTCGGACCCGATGGGCAAGGATTTCAACTACGCCGAGGCCTTCAAGAACGTTGATGTCGAGGAGTTGAAGCAGGACATCGAACGGGTGATGACGACCTCACAGGACTGGTGGCCGGCTGACTACGGCCACTACGGGCCGCTCTTTATCCGCATGACGTGGCACGCCGCCGGCACCTACCGCATCGCCGACGGCCGGGGCGGTGGCGGCTCGGGCCACCAGCGCTTTGCGCCGCTGAACAGCTGGCCGGACAACGGGAACCTGGACAAGGCGCGCCGCCTGCTGTGGCCGATCAAGCAGAAGTACGGCCGCACCCTCTCGTGGGCCGACCTCATCATCTTCGCCGGCAACTGCGCCCTGGAGTCGATGGGCTTCAAGACCTTTGGGTTTGGCTTTGGACGCCCGGATGTCTGGGAGGCGGACGAGACCGACTGGGGGCATGAGACGACGTGGCTTGACGACCAGCGCCACGACGCCGACGGCGAACTCCAGGGCCCCCTCGGCGCCGACCACATGGGCCTGATTTACGTCAACCCCGAGGGGCCGAACGGCAACCCGGACCCCAATCTCGCGGCGCAGTACATTCGCACCACGTTCGCCCGCATGGCGATGAACGACGAGGAGACGGTTGCGCTCATCGCCGGCGGGCACACGTTCGGCAAGGCACATGGCGCCGCCCCTGAGGCCCATGTCGGCGCCGAGCCGGAGGGCGCCGGCATAGAGGCGCAGGGCTTGGGCTGGGGAAGCAGCTTCGGCAGCGGCAAGGCCGGCGACGCGATCACCAGCGGCCTGGAAGGCGCCTGGACCACCAACCCCACCCGGTGGGACAACAACTTCATGGAGAACCTGCACAACTACGAGTGGGAGCTGACGCAGAGCCCCGCCGGCAAGTCGCAGTACCAGCCCGTGAATGCGGTCCAAGCGGCCGTGGTGCCGGACGCTCACGACCCCGCCAAGAAGCACGCCCCCTTCATGCTCACAACAGACCTCTCGCTGCGGATGGACCCGGTCTATGCACCGATTTCGAAACGCTTTCTCGAGAACCCGGCAGACCTGGAGGACGCCTTCGCCAAGGCGTGGTTCAAGCTGCTCCACCGCGACATGGGCCCCAGCAGCCGCTACCTCGGCCCACTGGTCCCTGAAGAACCGCAGTTGTGGCAAGACCCTGTGCCCGACGTCGACCATGAGTTGATCGGCGAGCAGGACATCGCCGACCTCAAGGCCAAGGTCCTCGCCTCGGGCCTGTCCGTGTCCCAGCTGGTCTCGACAGCCTGGGCTTCGGCGGCGTCGTTCCGGGGCACTGACAAGCGCGGTGGCGCCAACGGGGCGCGCGTCCGCCTCGCACCGCAGAAGGACTGGGAGGCAAACGATCCGGCCGCATTGGCGGGCGTATTATCAACGCTGGAGGGGATCCAGGCGGAGTTCAACGCCGCACAGACCGGCGGCAAGCGGGTCTCCCTCGCCGACCTGATCGTCCTGGCCGGGTGCGCGGGCGTCGAGCAGGCGGCACGCGACGCCGGGCAGAGCGTGCAGGTGCCCTTCGCCCCGGGCCGCACCGACGCGACGCAGGAGTGGACCGACGTAGAGTCCTTCGCCGTCCTCGAACCCGCCGCAGACGGCTTCCGCAACTACGTCAAGGGCGGCAACGGAACAGCGGCGGCGGAGCAGCTGGTGGAGCGGGCCTGCCTGCTGACGCTGACAGCTCCCGAGATGACGGCGCTGGTGGGCGGCCTGCGCGCCCTGAACGCCAACACCGGACAGTCCGCACACGGCGTGTTCACCGACCGGCCGGGGACGCTGACCAACGACTTCTTCGTCAACCTGCTGGACATGGGCACCCAGTGGCGGGCGTCGTCCGACGGCACGTTCGAGGGTCGGGATGCGGCCACCGGAAACGTCAAGTGGACGGCCACCGAGGTCGATCTCGTGTTCGGTTCGAACTCCGAACTCCGGGCCATCGCGGAGGTCTACGGGTGTGGCGACGGGCAGCAGGCGTTCGTGCGCGACTTCGTGGCCGCGTGGGACAAGGTGATGAACCTTGATCGCTACGACCTCGGGTGATCCCAGCCAAGCGCCCGCAGCGGCCGTCTCCCGTGCAGCCGAGATGGTCAGCCCCAAGACCAACTCGGCTGCCCGCGTCGTGGAGCATTGCGGCGTCTCCGGTTCACGCCTGTCGGATGATGACAGAGCCGTGCCGGAGGCGGTGTTCCCGGCGCCATGGTCGTGAGGCCGGGCGCGTATGGTACGCGAACTACCATACATACTTTCGCGCCAGACTGAGCCACCTGCGGCACAAAATTTCCAACATCCAGATTGACCTGAATAGCGACGAGGCGCGGCTTGTGTCCTACATGGACGCCGACCTCATCGCCGAACGCGTGATTGTTGTGTATCACGCCGATGGGCGCTTGGCTGAATTACTGAGTGCCGATTCGCAGCACTCACCTCATATAGCACACCAAACGGAATCCCAATCATGCCGACAAGAGAGCAGATCATCGACGATATAAGGCGCATTGCCGAAAAGAACGGTCGGCCGCCGGGACGGGAAGTCTTTGAGAGGGAGACCGGTATCCGCATATCCGAGTGGCACGGCATCTATTTTCGAAGTTGGGGCGACGCCCTTAAAGAAGCGGGATATGAGCCCAACAAGTGGCAGGGCAAGCTCTCTTCCGAGCAGGTGCTTCGGAAATATGCCGAGGCTGCCCGTCACTTCGGGCGCATCCCCGCTGAGATCGATATCCGCATGTACTCGCGCAACCGACGGGACTTCCCTGGCCACACAACGTTCACAAATCACTTCCAGAACAAGACCGGGCTTATCGCGGCGCTGGCGAAGTGGGTGCGCGAGAACGACGACTTCGCCGATCTGATCGCCCTGCTTCCCGAACTCAAGGAGGACGAGACCTCCGCTCCGCTGACAGAGGGCTTTGTCTACCTTCTCAAATCCGGCGCCCACTACAAGATCGGTCGCAGCAAAGAGCTTGAGCGGCGCGTGAAGCAGATTAGAGCATTTTCACGCTATCTTGAGTCATGGCCGGCTGGGCGCCGTCATCAGGGGCTGCTTCGGACGGGTAACCTGGGATTCAGACGCATCGGAAATTTCTGAAAATGCTCTAGCGTCGCCCTGCCGGGGGAGGTCACTCTAGAACACGCGATCCGAACCGACGATCCACCTGGTTCGGTTCGGTCAAACAGACGGCAGGCCGGACCTTTTCTGTCGAAAGGTCGTCGAAGGGAAAGGGAACTGGAACAACTTTACCCTTGGTCACGGAAAGGCTTCCCATCACTGAGCGTATAGATATCCTCCGCCGGGTCTTTCAAAAACTCGAAAGCAGGGTTGGCGCCAGGAAAAGTGTCTCCAGCGTATCAGATATGCAGGTCAGGAATAGTCATTGCGAATGCCTCGGTTTGCATCGCTTCCTTGGAGACAGCCCCCCTTCCCCCAGAAATCCCCCCGTGCTGGCGCGCTTCCCCCTTTGCCAAAAGGGGGACTGAGGGGGATTTTTCGACACGAGGGCCGTAGTCAGAGAGAGCTGCTGAGGTTTGTCTGGGTCAAACATTGCCAAAGGGAGATACCAGCTCCCTGCCATTGCTCCGGCACAACAAATCTGAGATATACAAGCGCGTGTCTGTCCGGGAAAAACTGCGCCGCGCCCTCAGCCATGCCTTTGCCCTACCGGCCCGTTCCGTACCGCTGACGGCCGAGGATCGCGCGCTGCTGGAACACATCGCGCAACGCCTCGCCCAGCGACGCCTGGAGGCGCCGGCCATCCTGTTTCTGGAATCCGTCGGGCCGCTCAATTTCATCGGCAGCCAGGTGTTGCACGGCCTGCGTCCGTTCCTGGAGCTGGTGTGCGACTCCACCGAGCTGGAACGCCTGGCCGTCCTGCTCGAACGCCGCGACAGCCTTGAGCAGCTCAGCGCCTTGCTCTCCCACCGGGCATGAATCCGCACGACCTCAACGTCATTCTGGCCACCGACTGTGGCAGCACCACGACCAAAGCCATTCTGATCCAGAAACGCGGCCAGGAATACCGCCAGACCCACCGCGGCGAAGCCCCGACAACGGTCGAGGCGCCCTTTGAGGATGTCACCCGTGGGGTCTTGAACGCCATTCAGGAAGTCGAAGACTTGTCCGGCCGGACGATCCTCGACGGCGAGCG
>JAGWBB010000145.1:0-4216 GCA_021296095.1 Desulfurellaceae bacterium
AGCGAGAGGACACGGACGCCTCCATCGCCGTCCAGCAAGGCTGGGCGTCCCGGGGCGCCTCCCCCACCTGGCTCTCGCCCCTCGAGAAAACGACGTGGCAGTTCCACCGCTGGTATGCAGAGCGCATGCAGCTTTAGCAGGCTGGCCCGGCCTTGAGGCACGGACGCCTCGATCACGAGCCCCGGCCCGCCCGCCCTCTGTTACTCATGCAACGCGGTGCAAGATGGGTTCTCCATCACGCAAACGGCGGCAGTTCTCAAGGCCGACAGCAAGACTGCGCTCCAGAGTCTGAGGAGTGAGCCAGGCAATATGGGGGGTAACAACGACCTGCTCAAGGGCCAGGAGTGGGTTGTCGGCTTCCACCGGCTCGGTGGCAAACACGTCGAGCCCGGCCGCTCGCAGCCTGCCCGAGCGCAGCGCATCGAGGAGGGCGGCCTCGTCCACCAGACCGCCCCGGGCTGTATTGATGAAAATACTGCCCGGCTTCATCAGGCCGAAAGTCTCGACGTTCATCAGGTTTGCGCTCTGTGCTGTCAGGGGCAGGTGCAGAGAGACGATATCGGACTGTCGCAGTAGCTCGGACAAGGAGCACCATTTGGCTACGGCTCCGGCCTTGGGCTGCCGAGCGGTGTAGAGCAGCGTGGCGCCAAGAGCTTTGAGCACCTCGGCCAGCCGTGACGCCACCGCTCCATAGCCGACCAGTCCGACCGTCCGCCCGGCGATCTCACCCACGGCATCAAGGCTTGTCAGCTCGGGTTGCCAGCCCCTCCCCTGCCGCGTTGCCGTGTCAAAAGCGGTCACCCGACGGAGCGCCGCAAGCATCAGCAGGAGCGTCATCTCAGCCACCGCCGGCGTATTGGTCCCCGGCATATTGGCCACCGCGATCCCGCGCTGTTGGGCGGCCGCCAGGTCTATGGTATTCACGCCAACCCCGATCTTTTGAATCAGCCGCAGGCACGGCGCGGCGCGGATGACCGCTGCGGTCACCGGTTGCAGCACGTGGAACAGCACCTCGGCGTCGCCCATGGCCGCAGCAAATGTCCCGGTATCGGTCTCCTCCACCACAACAATCTCAAGCCAGTCAGGTGCCCGACGGGCAATCAGGTCCCGAAAGCCGGGGCTGCTCCGGTAGTGCAGGACCGCCTTCATGACTCCGTCATACGAGGCCACGACCGGCGGCCGACAAGACGCTCCGGCCGGCAAAGCGGGCCGCTGATCCCAAGGCTTCCTCAATACGGAGCGCCTCGTTCCACTTTGCCGTCCGCTCGGTGCGGGCGATGGACCCGACCTTGAGTTGCCCGGCGTCCCAGCCGGTGGCGAGGTGGACAATCGTCACGTCTTCGCTCTCTCCAGAACGGGCCGAGACAATCGTCCTCCAGCCGGCCGCCTTGGCCGCCTCAAGCGCCGCCTGTGTCTCCGTAATCGTGCCGACCTGATTCGGCTTGATCAGCGCCGCATTACAGCTCCCCCGCTCGGCCGCCTGAGCGATACGCCGGGCGTCGGTGACCAGATAGTCGTCGCCAATGACCTGAACCCGGTCGCCGACCGCAGCCGTAAAACGTCGCATGCCGTCATGATCATCCTCAGCCAGCGGGTCTTCGACAGCGACAATCGGATAACGCTCAATCCAGCCTAGCAGCAGCTCAATCAGGCCATCGGTATCAAGACGGCGGTGTTCCAGACCTAATGCATAACCGGCGGTCGAACCGAACTCCGAGGCGGCCACGTCAAGGGCAATCGCCACCTGCTCGCCAGGGATGTAGCCTGCGGCTTCAATGGCCCGCACAAGACAACTCAAGGCTTCCTCGTTTGAGGCAAACAGCGGCCACCAGCCGCCCTCGTCAGCCACCCCGGCCAGACGGTCATCGGCCGCCATCAGTCGTCCCGCCGCGTGGTAGACCTCGGCGGTCATGACCAGGGCTTGGTCAAAGCTGGTCGCCCCAACAGGCATAATCATGAAGTCTTGAATATCGGTCCTGCGACCGGCGTGCGCCCCACCGCCAAAAATCTGAATCTCCGGCAGCGGCAGCCGGACCGGCTTCCCCCCAGACACATACCGCCACAGGGGCAGGCCGGCAGCCTGAGCGGCCGCGTGCAGAACCGCCATGGAAACGGCAATCAGGGCGTTGGCGCCGAGACGTTTTTTATTGGGCGTTCCGTCCAGAGCAATCAGAGCCGCGTCCACACCGGCCTGATCGCTCGCATCCAGCCCCAGAAGCTGTTGGCCTATGGCACCGCGCAGATTGTGTACGGCCTGCTCGACTCCCAGACCGCCCAGCAGGGGCCCACCGTCGCGCAGATCGGTAGCCTCATGGCTCCCGCGCGAAGCCCCAGCCGGAGCAATCGCCCGACCAATCGCGCCGCCGGTCAGACGGACCTCGGCCTCGACCGTGGGACGGCCGCGCGAATCCCACACCCGTCGGCCGGTCACCGCACTGATCCTGGTCTCAGTCATGCGCTCTCCCGTCCATTGCCTGCGACCAGATATTCCGCAAAGCGGCCAGATTCGCGACCGGGCGCAGCAGGAGACGCTTGGCAAGCGTGCGGACACGACGGCGGTCGGCCTCGGCAGTGATGTACTCAACCGGTGAGCGGCCATCAATGCGCCCCAGCAAGAGCCCCGGCAGCAGACGGACCGCTCGGGCCTCGACCGCGGCTGCGGATTCCCAGCTGACCCCGGCCAGATAGGTGTCGGCCAGGCTGTCAAAACAGGTCAGGTAACGCTCGCTCCAGTGTGGTCGCCACACACACTTGAGCAGCAAGTGGTTCAGACAAAAGCTGAGATCAAAGGCCGGATCGCCGTACCAGGCACACTCCGCATCGAGCAGCACCGGGCCGTGGGGTCCGACCAGGATATTCTTTGGACTCACATCACCGTGGACCAGCACCCGCTTGTTGGCCACCGTCGTCTCGATCACGTCTCTCAACACCTCGGCACAATCGGCGTGTTGCTCAGCCGTGGCCAACAGGTAGGGCTCCAATCGGATCGGATGAAAAATATGGTCGGTGGCAAAGCGAGTGGCGAGTTGCGCATCATTTGCGGTGCCGGCATGTATACACACCAGACACCTGGCCACGGCCCGAGCCGTCTCGGGTTCGATAACGCCGTCGCGCAGCTGCAGCTTCCACACCGGATACGCCCGGGGATCAAAATAGCCCATCGCAAACAGACCGGCCTCTCGATCCACGCCGAGAATCTGGGGGACACCGTGAGGGACAAAACGGGCCGCAGTCCGAATCCATTCAACCTCAAACGTATTGCGTTCCACCGGCGCCCGCCAGCTTGCCGCAACCCGCAGCTGAGGCAGAGCACGCTTGACGCAGATCGGTCCGTCAGCAAGATCGACTCGGACGATATCGGACGAGACCCCGCCGCTCAGCGGCTGCAAGGCGGGCCGAACGCCTGCTTTGAGCAGCCCCATGCGGACCAGCGCCTGACGGAGATCGTGTGGCGAGATGGCATCCCTCATAGCGGCCCCTCGTGTGACGGATGGACTGTGACCGAATTCTTTGGCCAAGACAAGAGCGCCGCGGATGAGGGGGCCGTCCGTCGTCTCCTGAACTCGGCAGTCACGCAACACTTCTGTTGATGTCAACACTGCTGTTGTGCAATCTATACTATATGAACGCCAACGAGTTCCGGCGCTGGCTCAGGAGACGAGGCTGCACGTTTCATACGCACAAGGGAGGCAGTGGTCATGTCACAGTTCGACTCGGAGACCGCACGACTCAGCTGCCCCTGCACGGCGGCAGCAAGGAATTGGGCCGAGGGCTGGTAACCAAGATCAAGAAAGACCTGGAGTTGGACTGATGCTGACCTATCCTATTGTACTCGAAGACGACGATGGCACCCTGCTCGCTACGTCCCCGGACTTCCCGGAACTCACGACGTTTGGCATTGACAGAGACGAGGCACTCGCACGGGCGGCCGACGCGCTGGAGGAAGCGATAGCGGCTCGCATCCACGACGGCCGGGATATTCCGCCCCCTTCACAAGGACGGGATGTCGCGGTGCTGCCTACGCTCACCGCCGTCAAGGTGATGCTGTATCAGGGCATGCGGGAGCAGGGCATCGGCAAGGCAGAGCTGGCGCGTCGCCTCGGCTGGCACCTCCCACAGGTGGATCGGGTATTGGACGTGCAGCACAACTCGCGCATGGATCAGCTGGATGCGGCAATGGGCGCTATAGGCCGGCGCCTGTACGTTAGGGCTTCAG
>JAGWBB010000145.1:4283-9927 GCA_021296095.1 Desulfurellaceae bacterium
CGGGACGGCGCGGTGCGCTCAATCAAGGCTTCCAAGGCCCGCATGGTGGACGTGTGTTGCTGATCCAAGGCGCGCAGCGTTTCGTCGTGGCGGTCGGCGTGCTGCTGTTCGCGCCGCTCGCTCATGCGGATCATATAGCGAATCCCCCAGCCGACCACACCGGCCTGGATCAGCCCGACCGTCAGAGCCACGCTGACCTGCGCAAGCCCAATCCAGAAAGCAATGTCGTTGCCGCTTTGTTGGGCGGCCAGGCTGGCCTGCTGAATCTCCAGGCTGGCACGCTGAATCTCTAAGCCCAGCCTGCTGAATCTCCATGTTCGTTTGTTCGACCAAGCTCAGCCGCGCGGCGTCAAACATCGGTTCCATCCTTGTCTCCCTAGCACAAATCCTCGGCAAACGGAGGGACTGTGACCGAATTCTTTGGGCGAGACAAGAGCACCGCGCCGGTATCCCTGGCCCCGGTCGATGACGTATAATCCGCCTGCCCCTGAAGGAGGGAGACATGCTCAGAGCTTTGGACGATGTCCGCATTCTCGACCTGACCCATATCGTCAACGGTCCCTACGCCACCCTGATGCTCAGCTTTCTGGGCGCGGACGTGATCAAGCTCGAACCGCCGGGCCAGGGCGAGAAAGCCCGCTCACTGCTGCCCGTGCGCGGCGTTGCCCACGAGAGCTATCCGTTCATCATGCTGAACTCCAACAAGAAGAGCATCACCCTCGACCTGAAGACCGAGCGGGGCAAGGCCCTCTTTCAGCAGCTCGTTCCCCGCGTTGACGTGCTCGTCGAGAACTTCGCCCTCGGCGTCATGGACAAACTCGGTCTGGGCTACGAAGTCCTGCAACAGCTCAACCCCCGGCTGGTCTACGCGGCCAGCACCGGCTATGGGCGCAACGGCCCCTACAGCGCCTATCCGGCCTTCGATTCCATTATCCAGGCCATGTCGGGTCTGATGAGTACCACCGGCGATCCCGACGGTCCGCCAATGAAGGCTGGGCCACCGGTCATGGACGTGCTGGGCGGCATCCATCTGGCGGCTGGCGTTCTTGGCGCTCTGCGGCAACGCGACCGGACCGGCCAGGGACTCTTCCTCGAAACCTCCCTGTACGATGCGGCCCTGGGTCCGATGATCGCCCAGATCGCGACCTTCATCGCGCAGGACGGGGTCTATCAGCGTGAGGGCAATGCGGCTCCCAACCGGCGCATCGCTCCCTATAACTGCTATCCGACCAAGGACGGCCATGTCTTTCTGCTGACCCTGGACGATCAGCGCTGGCGCGCCCTGTGCCGGCTGATGGACTGTTCGGAGCTGGCCGACGACCCCCGTTTTGCCACCAATCGGGACCGCCGGAAACACGCCGCCGAGGTTGACGCGCTGGTCAGCGCCTGGACGCTGCGGCACGCCAAACACGACATCATGGAACGCTGTTCGGCGGCCGATATCACCTGTGGTGTGGTCAAGGACGTGGGTGAGATTGTCACCGACCCGCACATTCGCGCCCGGGGCAGGCTCCAGGACATCGACCACCCGACCGCAGGCAGCATGCTCGTGCTGGGCTCGCCGTGGTGGATTGACGACAAACCGCTCGGTATTGATACGCCGAGCCCCGGCCTGGGACAGCATAACGAGTCGGTCTATGGGGAGCTGCTGGGCTTGTCAGCCCAAGAGATTGCCCGGCTCAAAGAACAAGAAGTGATATAGCCCATCCGCTTGGCCCCCTGGCTCAGACCACGGCGGTGATTCCCAACAGCAGGCCGGGAATGAGGAAGAACACACCGACAATATAGGCAAAGGCCACAGATTTTCGCTCGCTGGCCACCCCAGCCAGGGTTTCTGCCCCGAGCACGGGCAGAGGCGCCAGAAATGGCAAGCCGTAGATCACTCCTACCCCGAGACAGTTATACACCAGGTGGACCATCGCAATCTGGAGGGCGGGCACGGCTTCTACCCCGACAACGGCGGTCGCCGCCAGCAGGGCCGTCACACAGGTGCCGATATTGGCCCCCAGGGTGAACGGATAGATCTGAGCCAGCCTGAACACCCCGGTCCCGGCCAGAGGCACCATCAGGCTGGTGGTTGTTGAGGAAGACTGGACCAGGATGGTGATCAGCGTGCCGGCACCGATCCCGGCTAGCCAATGGCGAGGTGTACCAGCTCTCTCGCCCGGCCGATCATGAGCAGCCTGAGCAGCCTGCCGATCCAGCTGATCGTTACAAAAATGAGGGCGACTCCCAGGCCAATCAGGCCAATCCCGTCAAAGGGGTGTGGCAAAAGGTAGCTCGCCTGTGTGAGGCCAGCCACCACGGGCTGGGTGGCGGCCTTGACGAAATTCAGCTCGGTCAGACTCAGCGAGTCGCCACCGGCCAGCAGGCTGGCACACAGCTGGCCTATCTTTTCCAGCGGATGAAAGACAATCTCCACCGGCAGGAAGATGAGAACGCTCAACACATTAAAGCAGTCGTGTACCGTCGCCGCAGCAAAGGCGCGCCGAAATGCGTCCTTGTCGGCGACGTGTCCGAGACTGACTAGAGTATTGGTAATGGTTGTCCCGATATTCGCCCCCATGACCATCGGAACCGCACTCATGACCGGCATGCCGCCAGCCACCAGACCGACAATAATGGAGGTCACGGTACTCGAAGACTGAATCAGCGCTGTTGCCACCGTCCCGACAAGCAGTCCCAGGAACGGGTTGGTGGCAAAGGCAAAGAGTTCTCTGGCCTGTCCGCCCGTCGCCGACTTGAAGCCGGCCTCAATCAGTCCAACCGCAATAATGAGCCCGTAGACCAGCAGGGCGACCCCGACCCATCGCAAGAAGGTATGGCCCTGCCGAGCGGTGGGCTCATCCCTGACCTCGGGTGCTGACAAAGGTTCAGCCATGGTCTTGTCTGTTTCCCGTCCGCAACCGCATGACGGTTGAGCTTGAGACCGACGCAGATATATGACGCCCAGACGAAGAGTGCGCCCCTGTCAGCGCCGGTCAATATCGTAGACGCGCACGGCCTGGGTCTCGCTGATCCACTCGACCTGGGTATGGTGCTCGTGCAGCAGAAACCGGTCCTGGGGCAAGCCGTCAAAAAATTCGTCCACACCCTCACGAAACGGGTCGGCAAACACGGCTCGGCCGTGGGAGGCGAGGACGGTTTGCAGCAAGGCCCGCACCCACCTGGCGTTCTCCGGCTCGTAGTGGACATCCCCGCCCACAATCCAGTCGTAGGAACCGAGGGTCTGGATGCTGCTCGGATCGTGCAGACAGCAGCAGATCGTGTGCATGGCCGAGACGCCATTCAAGGTGCAGTTGAGATCGAGCAGAGCTAGCGCGTCGGCCACATGGTCCAGGGCCGACACCCGGGCGCCCAGCTTGGCCAGCACCACGCTCTCCAGCCCGACCCCACAGCCGACAACCAGCACCCGCCGGCCGCGCAGCTGTTCGGCCGGCAGCTGCGCGGCCAGGTAGCGCGCCAGCGCCAGACCCGTCGGCCACACAATGTTCCAGTACTCGTTATCGCCACAGTACTCGCAGGCCGGAAAGTCCGGTCGCCAGTTACAGATTTCCACCAGCTCAACCGATATGGTGTCGGTAACCTGGTAGCTGAGCTGTACGTGTTCGTACACGGGAGGCTTGGCCATAGGCGTGTCCGTATCCGAAGTGCCCGGCCCAGCGCAAGGCCCGCCACCTCCCGACTGTACAAGACGGGACGCTCAGGCTAGCCTTGGTCTACACCGATCAAGGAGGGCGCGCCCATGCAGAAGCTCGACCCACAAGGACTGGCGTATGTGACAGCCGAGATGAACTATCTGGCCGACGATATGGCAGAAAAACCGACCTACTATCTCTACTCTCCCCCGGCCGGTGTGCCCCGGCAGAACGGTCGCTACACCACCCGCGCCATGCCGATTCACGACGCCCGGCCGATTGCCGACCGCTTTTCGCTCGACGCCCAGGGGCTGAGCTTTGTCCGCCACCAGACCCGGGTCGGCAACTTTTACGATGCCGAAGAAGTGCAGCGCGTCTACTACCCCGACGCCTGACCGGAGCCGAAAAGGTGCTGGTCTTTGACCACAACGTGCGCAACGCGCCACGAGCCCAGCGCAAACAAGACGGCGCCCAGGAGCCGGTCTTGGCGTGCCATAACGACTACACCGCAGCCTCAGGTCCGCAGCGCGTCCGTGACCTGTTGCCCGCCGTCGAGGCCGAAGACCGCCTCAGCCGCCGCTTTACCTTCATCAACGTCTGGCGGCCGATTCGCGGCCCGGTGCAGGATACCCCGTTGGCGGTGTGCGACGCCCAGAGCATCGGTCCGGACCATTTTGTGGCAACCGATCTCAAGTATCCGGACCGGACCGGAGAGGTTTACTCGGTCTCCTATCAGCCCGGCCACCGCTGGTATTATTTCTCGGATATGCAGCCCGACGAGGCCATGCTGCTCAAGTGTTACGACTCACGGACAGACGGCACCGCCCGTTTTACCGCCCACAGCGCGTTCGAGAACCCGGCCAGTCCGGCCGACGCCGTGCCGCGCGAGAGCAGGCCCTGAGGCGTAGGGCTCAGCCCGACTCCCCATCCTGCGTCCCGGTCCTCGGCGGCATGGGATAGACCCGGACGCTGCGCCAGCGCCCCAGCCTGACCTGACCGGCCGCAAAGCCGCGCGGCTTGCTCACGTCGGCGACGCGACACACATGAACCTCGACCTTGCCCCGGCTGCCCCGGGCCTTGGAGTACCAGGCCGCCAGTTGGGCAGCCCGCTCAAGGGCGGGGCGCGGCAGCTCGCTCAGCCGCCCCGGATTGCGGACCACCACATGGCTGCCCGGCAGCCGGGCCACGTGCAGCCAGAAGTCGTGCGGCTCGGCCCGGGCAAAGGTCAGGCGGTCATTCTCGGCATCGCCCTTGCCGACCCACACCTCAAAGTCGTCAATCTGGCAGGTCCGAAAGCTGCGGCCTTTGCTGGCCATGGGTGTCCTCGTCCGACATGGGGCAGGGCTGGGGCTCAATCCGTCTTCAAGTTCGCCCCCTCACTCCGGTCCCACGACACCCACCGGTCCGGCGTAACAACAATCAGCACCCGCGGCTCGGCCCGAAAGCGGGCCATGCGGGCGGCCACGTGCTGAGGCTGGACATATTTTTCGACAATACGCTGGGTGATGTCCCAGATATCGTTTTCTTGAATGCTCGCCCGCCCGTGGACAAGCAGCGTTTTGAGCGTCTCGGCCTCGTCGATACACAGCGTCACACGCGGGTCGCGGAGGATGTGCCGATATTTGAAGCGCGTCCGTGTCGTCGAAATATAAAACACCGCACCGTCCCAGTAGAACCACATCGGGTTCAGCTGCGGTGAGCCATCCTGGCGCAGGGTGCCGAGGATGACGTTGCGGGGTTCGGATAAAAAACGCTGGGTGTCTTCGGCTGACAGTGCCATCGGCATTCCTTTCGTGTCACCGGCCTCGTTCAGCGCAAATCGGCCGACATTGCGAACAGTATCTATAGTGATACTATTGGCGTGTGACTCAGCCGAGGGATATCCTCGCCCAGATGAAGCGGAATCCCCAGGATATCCGTTTCTCGGACCTTTGCCGGGTCTGTGACCACTACTTTGGGGATGCACGTCAGAGTAGCGGGAGCCACCGGGTTTACAAGACCCCCTG
>JAGWBB010000145.1:10045-11324 GCA_021296095.1 Desulfurellaceae bacterium
TGGTCGGAAGAGGATAAAGAATACGTCGGCCTGTGTGCAGAATTCCCGAGCTTGAGCTGGCTTGCTACCACACCAGAGACCGCGCTGAAGGGCATTCGGAACGTTGTTGCGACAGTCGTGCGGGACATGCAGGCAGATGGAGAGCGTATCCCTGAGCCGATTGCGCATAAGCAATACAGCGGGAAATTTGTGGTCCGCGTCCCACCGGAGGTCCATCGTCGTCTTGTTCTTGAAGCGGCTGAAGTTGGGGTGAGTCTCAATCGCCTGGCGAGTGCCAAGTTGAGCCAGAGTTAAGCCAGAGTTAAGCCAGAGTTAAGCCAGTGAGCGGCTTTTCCTGCGCGACGCCTCTCGTCCGTAGCGGGTTTTCTTTCGCCGCAATCCACCCTACAATCCCGTCCCAAGAAAACCAAGCTCAGCAGGAGAGAAATGCATGGCAGGATTAGTCGAAGGAAAAGTCGCCCTCGTCACCGGCGGGGGATCGGGTATTGGCAGACAGGCGTGTCTGGTCTTTGCGCGTGAAGGCGCCCAAGTGGTGGTGTGCGATGTGGCGGTTGAGGGTGGAGAGGAAACGGTCGGCCAGATCGAGCAGGCTGGTGGCCAGGCCACATTCATCAGAGCCGATGTTGCTCAGGCCGCCGAGGTCGAGGCTCTGGTGGCCAAGACGGTTGAGACCTACGGTCGCCTCGACTGCGCGTATAACAACGCCGGTATTGCCGGCCGCACAGCCCGGGTCGCCGACGATAGCGAACAGAACTGGGAGCGCATTCTGGCGATCAACCTCAAGGGGGTGTGGCTGTGTCTCAAATACGAGATTGCCCATATGCTGACCCAGGGCGGCGGCGCCATCGTCAACACCGCGTCTGACGCCGGACTGATCGGTCTCAGGCGCGCCGGCGCGTATGTGGCCAGCAAACACGGCGTGGTCGGGCTGACCAAGACCGCAGCCCTGGAGTACGCCAAAGCCAATATCCGGGTTAACGCCGTGTGTCCGGGACCGATCGATACGCCCATGCTGCGCGAGGCGAGCGAGCGGGTGATCGATGCCATGGCTACGGCTCAGCCCAACGGCCGGCTGGGTCAGCCGCGCGAGATTGCCGAGGCCGCAGTCTGGTTGTGTTCCGACGCGGCCTCGTTTGTGACCGGCCATCCCATGCCGGTGGACGGCGGCTATCTCGCCCAGTGAGTGGCCTGTGGAACAGGCTATAAGCGCGAAAAATAGACCGTGAACCCGGACCGCTCCTGGCTGCTCTCTTCAACCAGCACGCCCTGGGCGCTGGTA
>JAGWBB010000146.1 GCA_021296095.1 Desulfurellaceae bacterium
GCTCGCTTGCACCACCGGGATGGGTGATCCTCTCTTCCTGAGAGGGTGGTCAGGAGCAGCCACCTTGCTCACAAGGCGGACGGGGGGGGAGCGGAGCATTGAGCGATGCAATCATACATATGTGACAGGAAGATGAAACCGCAGGCTTGCATGACGGGCAGGCCGGCATCTCTTCCAGACTCCAAGACTAGTCATCCTTAAAGCGTGCGTCCCGCCAGTCGAGCGCGGCCCGCAGGCCCTTTTCCTTGCGGATTCGACTAAAGGTTTCCTGCTCTTCGGTGCGGGTCGTATCGAACAGGGTCACCAGGTCGAGGTTCTGCTCAATGCTGTTCAGGAAGCCCATATTCTCAAAGGCGCGGTTGATGGCGATCTTGTTATACTTGACCCCGACCTGGGCAATGTTGATCATCGTCCGGGCCATCTTTTCGCACTCGGGCATGAGCTGATCGTGGGCCACCACCTTGTTAATCATGCCCAGCCGTTCAGCCTCCTGGGCCGACAGGGTCTGACCGGTCAGCAGCAACTCTTTGGCCTTGGCCAGGCCGACGCTGAAGGGTGTGACCAGGACCGGCGGGCCCGTCCCAAAGCGAATCTCCGGTTCACCCAGCGTGGCCTGTTCGGAGGCAATTTTGATATCGCACAGCTGGGCCAGCTCACACGCCCCGGCCAGCGCGTAGCCGTTGATGGCGGCGATATACGGCTTGGCCGAGTGCCAGATTTTCAGAAAGATGGTGATGTTCTTTTTGAGGGCCGAGCGCCAGTCGTCGGCCGAGCGCTCGTACAGCTCGGGTTCTCCTTCCGGGCTGCCAATATCGAAGCCGGCCGAGAAAGCGCGTCCGGCCCCGGTCAGGATCACGACCTTGACTTCCGGGTCGTCCTCAATCGTGTCCAGCGCCTGGCCCAACTCGGCCATCAGCTCCGGGCTCAGTGCGTTCAGTTTGCTGGGCCGGTTGAGGGTCAGATAGCCGATGCCGTCGCGCTTTTCAAACAGCAGGGTGTGATAGTCTGCCATAGCTCCTCCCGCTCCAAAGCCCGATGTCTAACCCAAAGGGAGGGAGAGATCAAGCAGCGGCTCGGGTCTTGCCCCGGCCCGAAAAAAATCGCAGACTTGTGCTTCCACACCGACGATGCTGACCTCCGACCTACTCCAAACGCGCAACCACGGGCCGTATATCTATCCGCGCTACATCAAGACCGAGGCGCCCCGTTTTCGCGCTCTGGCCGAACAGCTGATCGCCATTTTCGGCGACCACCAGGGCAAGACCCGGCGCGAGTTGAGCGACGCCCTCAACCAGTACGCCCAGGACAGCACCGACTATCGGATTCAGCGCGGCCTGGCCAAGCTGCTGCGGGACGACCGCTGCGAGTTCAGCGAGCGCAGCGTTGCCCCGCCGGCCGAGGTGCGTGAGCGGGTGTTCGGCCTGGCCCGGGAGAACCACCCGGTCGTGCTCCAGCCGGATATGATTCACCCCGTGTCCAAGAACGACATTTTGGCCGAGGTGGCCAGCGAGTACAAAACCGATGTGGAGCAGCTGGCCTGGGCGGTGTACGCCGACCTGCCCGACAACCACCTCCTGACCCGGTTCGACCCGCCCCAGCCCGAGTGGCTGCTGGAGCGCTATAATGTCGCCCTGGCCCAGGCTCTGCTGTACCGCTGCATTCGGATGAAGCTATCGGTCCTTCGCAATATTCCCAGCCGCTATAAGCAGCTGTTCAAGTTTGTGAAGTTCTACCAGCTGATGCACACCATTCAGGGCGACCTGGACAGCGGCTATGAGATTGTGCTTGACGGCCCGGTCAGCCTGTTTCGTCTGTCCCAGAAGTACGGCCTGAAGCTGGCGGTCTTTTTGCCCGCCCTGTTGTTGTGCACACGCTGGAAGATGGAGGCCGAGATCGTGGCTACGGACGGTGAGCGGCGTTTTTTCCCGCTCGACGAAAGCGCCGGGCTGCACTCCCACTACCGCGACAGCACGGTGTATGACTCGTTGCTGGAGCGAACGTTTGCCGAGCGGTTTGGCGAGATTGAGAGCGGTTGGGAGATTGAACGCGAGGTTGCCATCATCAACCTCAAGGACACGGTGTTTATCCCCGACTTTGCCTTCCGCCACGCCGACGGCCGCACCGCGCTGCTGGAGATCGTCGGCTTCTGGCGGCCCGACTATCTGGCCCGCAAGCTGATGAAGCTCAAACGCTCGGACCGCACCGATATGGTGGTGGCGGTCTCGGCCGACCTCAACGTTGGCGAGGAAGATTTCAAAGACGTGCCGGGCAGCGTGTTTTTCTTTAAGCGGCGCATCAATCCCCAGGATGTGCTGGCGCGCCTGGAGCAGGTCGGGCAGGACGCCAGCCTGGAATCTTGAGCAAGGCTGTTTGCCCTGTACGTCTGGACGGTCGTATCGGAACTGGGACTCGGGTGTACGGAAGGCAGCGCCTTCGTACATCTGGGTGGACGCATCCGGCTCTCCGTTGGCGTATTGAACCTGGGATAGCGTTCCCCTAGATTAGGAACAACTATGCAACCGGACTACACTGGAATCATCACGGTCGAGCCGGGAAAACGCGGTGGGAAACCTTGTATTCGTGGCCTTCGCATCACGGTCTATGACATCCTGGAGTATTTAGCGTCTGGAATGACGGAGCAGGAAATTCTGGCCGATTTTCCCGACCTCACCCGTGCCGATATCAGGGCGTGTCTGGCGTTTGCGGCTGACCGGGAGCGCCGTCTCGTTTCCATTCCGCCGGAATGAAATTCCTGCTGGATCAGAATCTGTCTCCGCGTCTCAGGGAGGCATTACAGGACATTTATCCTCAATCGCTCCATGTCAGGGACGGCCGCAGTATGGGCCTACGCTAAAGAGCGCGGGTTGGTGATTGTGTCGAAAGACGCTGATTTTCGTCACCTTGGTTTCACCTACGGGCCTCCGCCCAAAATCGTTTGGATTCGCCGTGGGAATTGTTCAACCAGGGAAATTGAGCTGCTTCTTCGTGAGCGGTACGATGATATCCTCACGTTTTATGAGAATGAACGAGAAGTTGTCCTAGCCCTGGCTTGAACGTTGTGAGCAGGCACGAGACCCTCCACGCTAGGCTGGGGTAGAGACCGGGGCGACCGGACGTCCGTCGGTCAACTGCCAGGTGTTTTCCTGCTCGGCCAGCTCCCGCGCGTCGGCAGAGACCCACTCTCCCGCGACCACGGGAATAGCCGGCGTCCCGACCCGGGACAGGAGTCTGGCCCGACTGGCCGCCCGCTTGACATCGTGGACGCCAACGCCCCACGAGACTTCGACGACCAAATAGACCGCAGCATTATCCTCGCGGCGTTTGCCGCGGACGATCACATCGGCCAGCAGGATTTCATCGGCCTGAGCTTGGGTGAGCAAGCCGCCGTCCGTCGCATCGTCTACAAGCGCCGTGATTTCATCCGACGAGAGTCCGAAATAGGCGTGGCCTCTTGTCTGGTAGCGATTTTCCAGACCAAAACCCTTCAGTTTTGCAACATCGTTGACGAGAGTCCCAACCGTCCGTGTCAGGGTTGCGACGTGCTCAGTGAGGGCCGCAAGCCGGGCTTCGGTCTGCTGCTGGGCTTCGGCGAGGGCGGTCATACGAGCGTCGGTCTGCTGCTGGGTCTCGGCAATTTGCTGAAAGCGCCGGTCGATTTCTGTTCTCAGGCTGGACATCTGCTCCGGCAGGGCCAGCAGCTCGTCAGACAGCACCAGCCGGCGTAGCCGTACCCGCCATTCCGGCCGCTGCTCCAGGAGCCGCTCTAGGTCTTGAAAATCATCGACGGTGAAGGACATGGTTGGCTTCCCTACTTCAGCCTAGTCTTTTTCCTCTCGACTGCCAAGCGCGTCCTTACAGCTCGCCCGTCTCCCGTAACTCCCTGACCCGGTCTTCCTGAATGATCGCCCCGTCCCGGTACAGCTCGGCAATCTGTTCTGCGCTGTAATCCAGGTATTCCTGAAGAATCTCCTCGTTGTGCTCGCCCAGAAAGGCGGCCCGGAAGGGAATCGCGACCTGGGCGCTGGACAGGTGAAAGGGGGATTTGGCGATCGGGGTCGGCCCCAGCAGCGGGTGGGGCACGTCCTGAAAAAAGTCGCGGGTCTGGAGCTGGGGGTGGGCGACGGTGGCCGGGATGTCGAGGATTGGCGCGGACGGAATCCGGGCCTCCTCCAGGATTTTCAGCGGGGTGTCGTCATCCTCAAAGCTTTGCAGCCAGTCCTCGATATGTTTGCGCACCTCGGGCCGGCGCTTGCAGCGTTCGATCTGGCTGGCGTAGCGCGGGTCGGTCGCCAGCTCGGGCTTGCCCATGGCTTCGACCAGCGGCGGCCACTGGTGCTCGGCAACGGCAAAGACGATATAGCCGCGTGTGGACTTGTAGACGCCGTAGGGGCAGATGTTGAAGAAATCGCCGCCAAAACGGTGGGGCCGAATGGCGCCCTGACTCATCTGGAAGAGCGGGAAGTTGATGTAGTCGAGATAGACCAGGGATTCGAGCTGCGAGACGTCGATGTACTGGCCTTCCCCGCTCATGGCACGGTGGAACAGGGCCGCGCAAATCCCCAGGGCGCCGTGAATCCCGGCGTTCGGGTCCCCGAAATAATTGCCGACATAAGTCGGCGGGCCGTCGGGTTCGCCGGTCATGGCCATCACCCCGCTCTGGGCCTGGGCAATGATATCGAAGCTGGTGTGCCGCGCATACGGACCGTCCTGACCGTAGCCCGAGACCGAACACATGATCAGACGCGGGTTCAGGGTTTTGAGCGAGTCGTAGTCCAGGCCGTATTTGGCCATCACCCCGGGGCTGTAGTTTTCCACCACCACGTCAACCTGACGGACCAGCTCGCGCACAATTTCGAGCGCCTTGGGCTTCTTGAAATCGACACACAGACTTTTCTTGCCCGCGCAGGCGGCCAGGAACAGTGCGCTCTGGCCGTGCTCGACCAGGTGAATCTTGCGTCCCAGGTCGCCGTCGGGCGCGCGTTCGATTTTGACCACCTCGACTCCCAGGTCGGCCAGCAGCCGGGTGGACGAGGGACCGGCCAGATACTGGGTGAAGTCGAGCACGCTTACGCCGGAGAGCAGCTGGGTGGCGCCGGATGTCTGCTGTGTCATAAAGCCTCCGTGTTTTTCCTGGTGTCGCCTCTTCCTACTAAACCTGGACCGCAGCGGCAAGTTTATTGGCACGACGGTCGGTTGACTTTTGGCGTCCATCCATTTGAATGGAGGAGAGGAGGAACACGACCATGCTGATTCGTTCTCCGCGCGGCTGGGAGATGCCGCAACGTCTGGCCACTCCGGAAGCGGTGTATTGGAACCGCCGCCGGTTTCTCCAAGCCCTGGGGCTGACCGGCCTGAGCGTCCTGGGCGTGGGCTGCGACAGCCCGGCCGAGAGCCGGCCGGCTGACGAGTTGGGGGCGCTTCGGGGCCTGCCCGAGCCTAGCCCGACCACCGACCTGTATCCGGCTCCGCGCGCCGAGCGCTATACGCTGGACCGGCCGCTGACCCGCGAGCGGGTGGCCGCCACGTATAATAATTTCTACGAGTTCTCGCCCCGCAAAGAACACGTCGCCCGCCTGGTGTCCAATTTCCGAACCCGACCGTGGCAGATCGAGGTGGCGGGCCTGGTCAACAAACCCCAGACCCTGGATATTGACGAGCTGGTGCGCCGCATGCCGCTCGAGGAGCGGCTGTACCGTCACCGGTGTGTCGAAGCCTGGTCCATGGCCGTTCCCTGGACGGGTTTTCCGATCAAGGCATTCATCGATCTGGTCGAACCCCTGTCCTCGGCGAAATTCATGCATATGCTGACCTTCAACAACGCCGACCAGGCCCCGGGGATGCGGGACACGAGCTACCCCTGGCCGTATTTTGAGGGCTTGAGCCTAGCCGAGGCGACCAACGAGCTGTCGCTGTTTGTGACCGGTATTTACGGCCATGAATTGACCAAGCAGCACGGCGCCCCGATTCGCCTCGTCGTGCCCTGGAAGTATGGCTATAAGAGCATCAAGTCGATTGTCCGTATCGAGTTCACCGACCAGCAACCCGGCACGTTCTGGTCCTCCCTCATTCCCTGGGAGTAGAATTTTTCGGCCAATGTCGATCCGACGGTTCCCCACCCCCGCTGGTCACTAGCCTACGAGCGGGTGATTGGCACCGAGGAACGCCGCCCAACCCTGCCGTATAACGGCTATGCCGAGTTTGTGGCCGGTTTGTACCGAGCCTAAGGCGGTCGCCGGGGGCCTGGGCTGGCTCGGGGTGGTGCTGCTGGCGCTCTGCGCGGCTTGTGCCGTCCCGCCCGACCGCACGCCTGAGCCGCCAAGCGATCCCGCCTCTCTGTACGCCTACCACGCCGAGCCCGGCGCCTGGTTCACGCCCTGGCGGCGCCGGACCGTGTCTACTGCCGACATGCTGCGCTGGGCGGTCTCGCGCAACGCCTACACCGGCGAGTGGCGCGACCCGCCCGAGGTACCCCGGGTCGAAAACGACGGCAGTTCCCTGGCCGCGCCGCAAAAGACGGCCGCCCTGACCTGGGTCGGGCACTCCACCTTTGCCATCCACGACCGGGCCGATGTCTTTCTGACCGACCCGCATTTTGGTAAGCGGGCGCTCCTGCCCAAGCGTCACCATCCGCCCGGCATCCCGATCAGCGCCGTTCCGGCCGACGCCTTTGCCTTCATCTCCCACAACCACTACGACCACCTCGACGCCTACACGGTTGACAGCCTGCCGCCCTCGGTCCGGTGGTTTGTGCCGATGGGCCTGGCCGAGTGGTTTCGTGACCGCGGTCGGCCGAATGTGGTCGAGCTGGACTGGTGGCAGACGGTCGAGCACGGGCGCTGGAAAATCAGCTGTGTGCCCTCCCAGCACTGGTCGCGGCGTATCGGCCAGGCCGAGAACTCGACCCTGTGGTGCGCCTGGGTCATTGCCTCGGACGAACGCCGCTACTTTTTTGCCGGGGACACGGGCTATTTTCACGGCTTTGGCGAAATTGCCCGGCGCTACGGTCCGATTGATGTGGCGCTGCTGCCGATTGGCGCCTATGAACCGCGCTGGTTCATGCGCTACTCGCACATGAACCCGGCCGAAGCCTATCAGGCGTTTCAGGATTTGGGGGCACGCTGGATGGTGCCGTGCCACTGGGGCACCTTCGATCTGACCGACGAGCCGTATGACGAAGCCCCGCGCGAGTTACGCCGGGTAGTCCGGGCCGCCGGGGCCTCGCTTGACCCGATCAAGATCATGGCGGTTGGAGAGACCTGGCAGGTGCCGGACGAGTAGGAGCACCCCCCCGTGGGTGCCCTTTGTCTGAATCCGAGAGCAGAGGTCACTGACGCAGCGTCGGCACCCCCTGTGTCAGTGCCCTCCAGCCTACTGCGCAAAGGTCTCAATCGCGCTGCGCACCGCATCCCCATAGCTCTCGCCGCCGACCGGCGAGGGGTTGAAGATCGGCAGCTGAATCCCGGCCTCCTGAAAAGCGGCCAGGCGCTCGCGGCAGCGCACAGCTCATCGGCCATCTTGTCCGACACAAAGCCGCTGCCGTCGCCCTTGAGCAGGCTGGCCGCCTCGTCCTCGAAACCGCTGTCGTGAAACAGCTTGTTATAGAAGGGCAGGCCGCCGTAGAACGACAGGCTCTGTTTGGCCGCCTCCATGGCCGTGTCCAGATCGTCGTGAATGCAGGTGATGAGGCCGGTGGTGACATCGATCTCGGAGATCGAACGGTCGGCCTTGGCCGCGCCTTTTTCCAGGGCGGCCAGGGCGGTCGGCAGTCGGCTGACGGGACACAGATAGAGCATCACCCCGTCGGCCACCTCGCCGCTGAGCTGGACCGTACCCAGGGCCAGCGCACCAATATAGATCGGCACGGCATAGCTGGCCGCCCGGGGTTGCATGGCCATGCCGGGGATTTCTTTGCC
>JAGWBB010000147.1 GCA_021296095.1 Desulfurellaceae bacterium
AGTGGCAGCGCAGCCTGGGGCTGGGGCTGAACGGCAAAACCCTGGGCCTGATGGGCCTGGGCCGCCTGGGGTCACAGGTTGCGACAATCGGCGCGGCGTTTCAGATGACGCTCATCGCCTGGAGTCAGAACCTGACGGCCGAGCGGGCGGCCGAGTGCGGCGCGAGCCTGGTCAGCAAGGATGAACTCCTGGCGCAGTCGGACGTGCTGTCCATCCATCTGGTGTTGAGTCCGCGCTCGCGGGGCTTGATCGGCGCTCGCGAGCTGAGCCTGATGAAACCGACCGCCTACCTCATCAACACCTCACGCGGTCCGATTGTGGATGAGCCGGCGCTGGTGCAGGCGCTGCAAAATGGGACGATTGCCGGAGCCGGGCTGGACGTGTTTGACCAGGAACCCCTGCCGCTGGATCATCCGCTGCGACGGCTGGACAACACGGTGCTCACCCCCCACATCGGCTACGTGACCGCCGAAACCTACCACATCTTCTTCGACCAGACGGTCGAGAACATCCGGGCCTTCCTGGACGGGCAGCCGGTGCGGACGCTGAACACGCCCCGGTCGAAGCCCTAGAAGGGCGGCCCAGTTCTCTACCGGCGGAGAGTGTCTCGCGGTCGTGAGCATGCCCATCAGCCGAATAGAACGCTGAGGGGCTATCAGCGGGCTGGACGCACGTGTCGATCACGCGCAATCGCCCTTCTCCTCAGAGAAAGGTCGATCCGCCATACTCCTGTGGCCTGTTTCGCCAGCCACTCCTGATGGGAGCGAATTTTCTCCACGGTCCAGGTATCAAAGTCTTCGGCGAGTTTCCGAGTGAGGGCGAATTCACTCGCCTGGTAAACGGGGCGCTTTTCGGAAAATCCTGCATTTCCCAGATTACGATTATCCGCAGTCACCAAAGGCGTGAGGTTCCCCAGACGGTAAGTAAACGCCTCCCGCTGCTGGTCATCGAACTGTTCCCAGTCCTCACCGGGATTCTCCGGCAACACATGTTCAATGCTGTATTTCGCGCTCTCGAAATCAAGAGCCTTTCCGGACAGCTGCTCTTCCAGCCGGAACAGGATAAAACGCGCGACTTTATTGTTACGGCTGCTGGTGGTTCGCAGCGCCTTGTCTACGAATGCCGTGCGAAATGCCGCGTCCTCTGGATAAACCCCTCGCAATCCCTCGATCGCCGCTGTTGCATCGACAAGACGGCCCGCCCAAATTTCCCGAGCAATATGATTGTACACCACTTCCTGTTCATTGCTCTGGCGACTACAGATCACATTGTAGCGAAAAGACACAACAGCAACGGCCCGCAGGAGACGTGCGAACTCGGCCCGGTCGGTTTCCGCAAACCGGTCAAAAGCGGCCAACAGTAACGCCAAGGGCTGACGCACGTTGAACATCTGCAACTGGGCGAGGCTATCTCGTTCCTCTTGTGTCCAATAGGTATCCTCTGGACTACGTAAAGCCGTGTACACCCGCGCGTGCCGATCCATATCACGGATCAATTCAAATGCCCTGGACTTATCCGTGATCGCGCTACGAATGGTTTTGAACAGATCAGCCTTCCGAACCAGCCGGTTGCGACTGTTCCAGAAGACACGCAAAAACTCGGGAAAACTCTCGCTGCCTAGCAGCCCGACGATCCCCTCCCAACGCTCTTCGAGCGTCTTGATCTCCGCTTCATGCGCACCGCCACGCGAGACAACGGAGAACAGGTAGTTCTTCAACAGATCGGTCGCGGACAGGCGCACTCCACGTGCGTTCAACGTCTCAAAAACCTTAAAGGCGTTCAAATCGTCCGTTACCGTGATGATGGTAAAAAACAGCTTGTCTGCTGTGACATCAACAAAGCGTGCCACCGATTCACCATCATTGCCTGAGTGGTCTTTGATGTGCTCCTTGAACCAGGCAAACGCCCGACGCAAGAGATGTTCCGAAGCGTTCAGCCCTCTCTGTGGCAGACGCTCCAGGGGGACGAGGTAATCCTGGTAGAGACGATCATTGTGGCGATTCAGCGAGAGTTTGGAGCGCGGGACTAAGCTCACTGGGTCCAGATAGCCGATGTAGTTGTTCCGCAGCTGCTCAGCCCGCCGATTTTGCGGATCAGCCGGATCGTCTGGCGCCGCCAGGTCAGTCAGATGCGCTATCGCGGCCAGCATCAACAGGCTCAGCGTCGTCAGACGCTGCTGTCCGTCGATCACATCGAACGTCTTACTGTCTGCCGATTGCAGCACCAGATAGCCCATGTAATGCGCTGGCTCCGGGTCCTCATCGAACAACCCGACAATATCCTGCCACAGATCGTCCCACTCATCGGCACCCCAGGAATAGTCGCGTTGAAACTTTGGAACGCGGTAGCTCAGCCCATTTCCCATAAGCTGACGAAACGTCATGTTGCTGGTATTGAAATTCATGGGCGAAAGGCCCTCATCGCCGTGTCTCTGAAGCGCTCTATCACCTTTTCCGCAATCCGACCAGATTTCGGCTTGGCCCTCGAAAAAATCTGTCCCTGGATCGAATCTGCGCCATTGACCATCTTTACAGATGGACAGGCCGCCTCTTCTAAACGCGCTGATTCGCTCTCTCAGAGCCGCATCCCACAGTCAATCGGGGTAAACTGGGATGTCATTCGCTATCCCAACTGGCGGGCGACTTCGGCGTATTTGTCCAGAAACGGCAGGATCTCTTCACGGCCGGCGGTCGGCGCGCGCACAACGGTACGAACCGCCCCAAGCTCTTTGTAGCGTGCGAGCCGGCCCATGCCCGGGGCATGGACCAGGAAGAACGAAATCGGGATGGAGGCGGGATCGCGGCCGGCGGCGCGGGCCTTGTCGTGGAGGTCGGCAATCGCGGCCGGCATATCGTCAATCGCCGTCTCAACCGGAATCCAGCCGTCACACAGATCGACCACCCGCTGGCGACCCAGCCGCGAACTCAGACTGCCCATCAAAATAGGCGGATGGGGTGTGGTCAGCGGCTTGGGGTAGGACCACACCCGGTCAAAATTCACAAACTCGCCGTGATAGCTGGCCTCGTCCTGGGTCCACAGCGCTTTCATGGCCTGCACCCGCTCGGTCAAGACCTTCCAGCGTTTGGCCGGCGGCGTGCCGTGGTTGGCCATCTCCTCTTTATTCCAGCCCGCGCCAATACCGAAAAGAAACCGCCCATGGGAAATCCGATCCAGCGAGGCGACCTGCTTGGCCTGCACGATTGGATCGTGCTCGGTCACCAGCGAGATGCCGGTGCCGAGTTTGAGTCTGGTGGTCACCGCAGCCGCAGCGGCCAGACCGATGAAGGGGTCGGACATGTGGACGTACTCTTCGGGCAGCTCGCCGCCGCCCGGGTACTGGGACTCACGGCTGGCCGGAATATGGGTGTGCTCGGGCAGCCACAACGACTCAAAGCCCCGCGCCTCACACTCCTTGGCCAGCTCGTCGGCCGGTAGCGTGTACTCGGTATTAAAACTGAAAACGCCAAGGTCCATACGTGTGTCTCCTGTCCGGTTTAGACAAATTCGAGCGCGTCTCCACTCCGGGCGATCCGTCGGTAATAGCAGCGCGGTCTGGCCTGGCCGTCGGTGTCTTTGGTATGACACACCCCGCCGCGGCGGGGAATCACGCGGTACAGCAGGGAGTTCTGCTCGCAGTTGAGCCGCACCTCGACCAGGTCGAGCACGTCGCCCGAGGTCGCTCCCTTGTGCCACAGCTCGTTGCGTGAGGTTGACCACAGGACGGCCTGACCGCGCTCCAGCGTTTCCCGCAGGGCCAGCTCGTTGGCATAGCCGATAAACAGCACGTCGCCCGTCCGGGCGTGTTGCAGCACGACCGGCACCACGTCCAGGCCCTTGTCCGCGATACTGCCTAACTTCTTGAAATCGAGCCTGATCTCGGTGCCTTCTTCCAAGGCATTCATGTCACCTCTCCTCTCCAGTCTGTATGGGTTCAGCCTGAGCCGTGGTCTGCGGTGCGCGGCGGCCGCAGCTCCACCCAGCGGCCGGTCGTACGCTGAATCAGCTCGGACCACAGGTCTTCCGCAGGCCGGTGAAACACTGTGCCAATCCCCCCGCTCCACCTCGCCGTCCAGCTGGCCCGGAGCCCAACCGGCATGGCCGGCATACATCCGAAACGTGCCGCCCCGGGCGAGTTCGTCCTCCACCACGCTCGGACTGCCGCTCAGGTAGACATCGGCAAAGACGGGCAGGCTCTCGTCGGGCGGCTGCGCGGCGCGAAACAGCAGCAGCATGACGGAAGGGGCGACCGGCCCGCCGCCGTATACCACTCCAGCCTGGGGTGTGACTCGGAGGGACTCGGGCACGACCTCAGATAGTTGGACCGCAGTGGGACGATTGATAATCACGCCCAGTGCTCCCAGCCGTCCATAGCCGAGCAGCAGGACAACTGACTGGGCGAAATTGGGATCGGCGAGCTGACGAGCGGCCACCAGCAGCTTGCCCTTGTCCAGCTCGGCCGGATCGGCCGTGGGCAGCTCATCGGCACCGGCCAGGCTGGCCACGGCCAGGCCGACCCCTATCGCCAGCCAGGGCTCCCGGCTTGGACCAAACGGCGCCTTACCCGGCAAATTTCAGTCCTGTCAGTCGCCGACCGTCTCCGGCACCGACTCGGCCGACGCGGATTCTGCCGTCTCGTCAGCCGCCCGCGGCTCGTAACGGAACACCAGGCCGTCTTCGCCGAGGTCGATCTCAACCCGGCCGCCGTTCTGGAGCTGACCGAACAGAATCTCGTCGGCCAGCACCTGTTTGACCTCGCTCTGAATCAGGCGGGCCATGGGCCGGGCGCCAAAGGTCTTGTCATAGCCTTTTTCGGCCAGATAGCGACGGGCGTCGTCGGTCAGCGCAATGCGTACATTCTTCTCGGCCAGCTGATCGATCAGTTCCTGCATGAACTTGTCAACCACCCGTCTGGAAGTGGACGACCCCGTCCAGACGATTGCGGAACTCGGGATTGAACAGCTTTTCAATCGCCTGCTGGTCTTTGCCCGCATTGGACTGCTCGCCAAAACCGATTGCCGTGGCCGCCATTTCACGCGCCCCGGCATTGCTGGTCATGATCAGGATGACGTGCCGGAAATCAGCTTTTTTACCGTTGTTGTCGGTCAGCGTGGCGTGGTCCATGACTTGCAGCAGGATATTGAACAGGTCGGGATGGGCCTTTTCAATCTCGTCCAGCAGCAGCACCGAATGGGGGTTGCGGGTGATCGCCTCGGTCAGCAGCCCGCCCTGGTCAAAGCCGACATAGCCCGGCGGGGCGCCGATCAGCCGCGAGACGGTATGCTTCTCCATGTATTCGCTCATGTCAAAGCGCAGGAACTGCAAGCCCAGGGTTTGGGCCAGCTGCTTGGCCACCTCAGTTTTGCCCACCCCGGTCGGCCCGGAGAACAGAAACGAGCCCACCGGCTTTTCCGGTTGACCCAGACCGGCCCGGGCCAGCCGGATGGCGCGGACAATGACCGCAATGGCCGGGTCCTGGCCAAAAACCACCTTCTTGAGGTCGTCGTCGAGCCGGTGGAGCCGGTCCTTGTCGGAGATAGACACGCTGCGGGGCGGAATCCGGGCAATCTTGGCCACCACCGCCTCAATATCGGTCTCGCCGATAATCTTATCCTCGTCGGTGCTGGGTTTGATCTTGAAGGCCGCACCGACCTCGTCAATGACATCAATCGCCTTGTCGGGTAGGAAACGGTCGTTGATGTATTTGGCCGACAGCTCGGCCGC
>JAGWBB010000148.1 GCA_021296095.1 Desulfurellaceae bacterium
GGACGCTGGCCCGCCGACAGCAGGCCAAGGCTCTGGAACTGCGCGCAGCTATCGACCTGGGGCGTCTGTGGCACCCACAGGGCAAGAAGGACATGGCCAGAACAATGCTGGCCGAGGTGTACGAACGGTTTACGGAAGGGCGCGACACCCAGGACTTGCAGGACGCCAAGGCGCTGCTTCATGTGCTGAGCTAAAAACGCTATGTGTGCGCGTACGGAGAGACAAGCATGTCAACACATCGAATTCTGAGTCAGGTATCTGACCGCGTGGCGTGTATCACCCTTAACCGCCCGGAGGTGCTGAACGCCTTTGAGGGCACGATGCGCGAGGAACTCCTGGCCGCGCTTGAACGGGCGGCCGACGATAGCGCGGTGCGGTGCGTGATGATTACCGGGGCAGGCCGCGCCTTTTGCGCCGGGGGCGATATCGCCAGCATGGCCGAACTCCAGGCCGACAACAACGACGCCGTAATCAAAGACCGCATGGTCGTCGGCGGCAGGATCATCCGCCTCATCCGCGGCATGCCCAAGCCGGTGATTGCGGCGGTGAACGGCGCCGCAGCCGGGGCGGGGATGAATCTGGCCCTGGGCTGTGACCTGCGCCTGGGCGCGGACACCGCCCGCTTTGCCGAGAGCTTCGTCAAAATCGGGCTTGTCCCCGACTGGGCGGGTTTTTCCTCATTGCCCCGCCTGGTCGGAACGGCCAAAGCCCTGGAGCTGATGCTGACCGGCGAGCGGCTCGACGCCGCCGAGGCCCTGCGGCTGGGTCTGCTCAACCGGGTGTATCCGCACGACAGCTTTCGCGCCGAGGCCCTCGATTTTGCCCGGCGGGTGGCCGCCGGGCCGCCCCAGACCCTGGCCCATATCAAACGCGGGGTGTATCTCGGGGCCAGCGCCGGCCTGGACGAAACCCTCGGCTATGAACATGACAGCCAGGCCGAACTCTTTCTGTCCGCCGATGCCCGCGAGGGCATGCGGGCGTTTCTGGAAAAACGACCGCCCGAATTCGGGAAATAAGGAGCGCGCCATGGCCCGCCTGCCGTATCTCGAACGCGACGATCTGCCCGAGCCGGAACGGGATATCTTCGACACGCTGCTCGAACAGCGCGGCGCGATCGGCAACATCTTCCGGGTTGTCGCCCACAGTCCGCTGTTGTTGCGCCGCATGTTGTATTTCAGCGACGGGCTGCGGAACCGCACCACGCTCGACCCCCGCTATCGGGAGCTGGCCATTCTGACCGTCGGACGGCTCACCCAGTGTGACTACGAGTACGTCCACCATCAGGCCCTGGCCAAACGCGTCGGCGTGCGGCCCGAGCAGGTCGAACGGCTGGCCGAGTGGGAAACCGACCCGGCCTTTAACGACCGGGAACGCGCCGTCATTCGCTATGCCACCGAGGTCACCCAGCAGGTCCGGGTATCTGACGCCACGTTTCAGGCCCTGGGCGACTTTCTGGACAATGAGCAGATTGTCGAACTGAGCCTGAATACCGGCTTCTACAATATGGTCGTACGCTTTCTGCTGCCGATGCAGGTCGAGCTGGAGCCGGACGCGCGCGACTAGGGACGGCCGGGCTCCGGGGTGTCGACGGGGTCCAGCGGCCGCAGACACTCGGGGCTGTCGTTGCGGGGAGAGTTGACGAGATCGGACACGGCGTAGGCCGTCATGGCCTCGGCCGGATAGGAGCTGAGCAGGGGCCGCAGCGCGTCGGGCTCCTGCACGCCGCGGTCCAGCCACACCGCCTCGGCCTCAGGCGCCAGGATGACCGGCATGCGATGGTGGATGGGCGCCAGCAGCGCGTTGGGGCTGGTAGTCAGAATCGTACACGAGTGGATCGCCTCGCCAGACTCGGCGACCCACTTCTCCCACAGCCCGGCCAGGGCAAACGGCTCGCCCGAGCGCAGGCTGATGTACAGCGGGGCCTTGCTCGGACCGTCTTTTTTCCACTCGTAGAATCCGTTGGCCACAATCAGGCAGCGCCGGCGACGCAGGGCGCGCCTGAAGCTCGGCTTTTCGGCCACCGTCTCGGACCGGGCGTTGATCATCTTGGCGCCGACCGACGGGTCTTTGGCCCACGGTGGAATCAGCCCCCAGCGCAAAAAGCCCGCCCGCCGTTTGGGTAAGGTGCTATCGCTCGCGTTGATCAGCGCCAGCACCGGCTGGCTGGGAGCGATGTTGTAGCGCGGGGAGTAGGACAGGTCAGACAACGAGCAGCCAAAGCGTTCTTGAATGCGTTCCGGGTCTGAGATCAAGGCGTAACGTCCACACATCGGCTGTCCTCCCTGCTGCCATACCTAGCAGACGCCTTGACAAAAAATAAGCGCTGTGGGAAAGGCGGTTCATGTATGACCACGGAGGGGGCCGACCATGATTGAACTGTACGATCTCGTTGGGGCGAACGATCTGCGCTTTAGTCCGTTCTGCTCGCGGACCAAGGCGGTCCTGAGCTATAAGAACCTCCCCTACACGACCGAGGCGGTGCGTTTCACGGAAAAGCACAAACTCACCTTCTCCGGCCAGGACCGCGTCCCGGTCGTCAGGCACGACGACGGCACGGTCGTGTCCGACTCGTGGGCGATTGCGTGTGATCTTGAGGAGCGTCAGACCGAGCCCCGGATTTTTCCCGGCCTGGGACACAAAGAAGCCTGCCGCTTTTTTAATCTGTACGTGGACAACACCGTCCACCCGGCCCTGGCCCCGGTCGTTATCGGCGACATCTTTGACAAGATTGAGCCGGGCGACCGCGACTACTTCCGCCAGTCGCGCGAGTCCCGCCTCGGCGCGCGGCTCGAAGACATCGCGGCCCGGCGAAACGAGTTCCGCCCCCAGCTGCAAAAAGCCCTGGCCGACCTGAACGCGACGCTGGCCGGTCAGGAGTATCTCTTCGGCGTTTTCAGCTACGCCGATATCTGTCTGTTCGGGACCTTCACCTGGATAACCAGAGTCAGCGACGAGCCGCTGTTTGACACCGTGCCGGCTCTCCGCGCCTGGTGGGAGCGAATGCAGGAACGGTTTAACGTCTGACTTCGGACAGCGGTCGTCCGCACCACATTGAAACACGGCAAAGGAGGAAGCTGGTATGCACATCATGTCTTTTTCGGAACGGGAATACATCGATGTCCCGGAAGAGGAAATCATCAGAAACGGCAGCAGTTACTTTGGCCTGCCCAACACCCTGTTCAGCGCCGACAGGGGCGGCCAGCTGATGAACGAGTATCTGGACGAGCGCATCTATGCCGAAGAGTTGGGCTTTGACGGGGTGATGCTGAACGAACATCACCAGACGCCCTTTTGTGGCGGTGCGGTCATGGATGTCGAGGCCGCGATCCTGGCCCGGGTTACCAAGCGGGTGAAAATCGTCCTGCTCGGCAACCCCCTGCCGGTCGCCGACCCGCTGCGGCTGGCCGAAGAGCTGGCCACCATCGACATGATCTCGGGCGGCCGTCTGGTGCCCGGCTGGGTGCGCGGCGCGGGCAGCGAGCAGCTGGCCAACAACATCAACCCGGCCTACAACCGTGAGCGCTTCAACGAGGCCCACGACTTTATCAACCAGGCCTGGACCAAACCCGGCCCGTGGCGCTACGAGGGCAAGCACTTCCACTATCGCTTCGTCAATCCCTGGCAGCTGCCAATCCAGAAGCCGGTGCCCCAGCAGTGGGTCCCGGGTGTGATCAGCCCCGAGACCGTGGTCTGGGCGGCCAAACACCGCTATCCGTATGTCGCGCTGGGCACCAACATCGAACCGACGGTTGAGATGGTCAACCTGTACGCCGACGTGGCCGAGCAGGAAGGCTACCAGGCCGGCCCGGAGAACTTCGGCTATCTCCAGAATGTCGTTCTGGCCGAAACCGAGGAGAAGGCCGAAGAGCTGGGCCGCGGCTTTGTGTTCGGCGGCGGCTTTGGCTC
>JAGWBB010000149.1:0-398 GCA_021296095.1 Desulfurellaceae bacterium
GCCTCGCCCGTGACCACCATGCTGATCGGCACCAATCAGGTCGAAGCGCTGCGGGTGCTGGCCGAGCTGTGCCTGTAGGAGGTCCTCAGCTGAGTAGGTCGGATTAGATGACCTCAAGGATCGACATGGGCACCTCCTCAGTCGTGCCATCGGCGGCGTACGGGCAAGATTCTGCCTGCGTGAGGTTTCCAAAAGAGGATCAGGCAAGCATCAGAGGTAGGCCAGAGTCCACGGCTGAAAGGAGTGCCCTGTGACAGTCCACGAAATGTACCCCTATCTGAGCGTCAAGAACGCGGCACAAGCCATTGCGTTCTATACCGAGGTATTTCAGGCCACAGAGAAGTTCCGCCTGACCGAGCCGAGCGGTCGTATCGGCCACGCTCAGCTCGACTTCAACG
>JAGWBB010000149.1:564-6994 GCA_021296095.1 Desulfurellaceae bacterium
GATCCCTTTGGCCATCGCTGGAACATCGGACACAGCATCGAAGAGCTGTCTCCCGAGGAGATGCAGAGACGTTACACCGCAATGCTGAAAGGACAGTCCGCCTAACCGGCCACAACGGCGTCGTGCGCGTCGCTGACGCCCATATCCGGGTGGCGCCCGTGGCAGCGTTCAGGGATGCAGCGCCGTGCTGTTGCGCTCGACAATAAACGTGCCGCGGCGCTCGACGAAGTCGCTCACCGCCTCAAACAGCGCCTCGGGCCGGTCGGCCGCAATATCGTGGCCCGCATCATAGCTCAGGGCGTAGTAACACTCGGGCAGACGCTCGACGTACAGCCGGCCCGTTTCCGGTGGGATGGCGGGATCGTTCGTGCCGAACAGCACCAGGGTTGGCGCCCGTACCTCGCCCAAGCGTTCGACCAGAGCAGTCTCAGCGGCAGTCTCAGGCAGCAGCACCGTTGGTGATATCAGCACCAGCCCGTCAATGTGCTCCGGTGCGTCAACAGCCTGCCACACGGCCAGCGCGGCCGCGTCGTCGCTGCCGATCACCACATAGTGATCCAGACCAATCGTGGCGACCGCCCGGTTCAGTCGGCTGGCGACCACGGCCCGGTCTTGGTCATCTTGGTCATCTTGGTCATCTTGGTCCGCCGAGGCCGGAAGCTCCAGGACGACGACCCGGAACTGCTGGGCCAGCAGGCCGGCAAAGGCAGACAGCCGCAGCTCAGACTCCAGTATGAGCACCGGACTGCCCTGCCCGGCTTCCAGATACCGCAGCGGCTTCCCGTCCAGCTGTATGGAGCGTTCGGCACTCGGTCCGCTCATGGCATCCCCCCGGCCTACGCCCCGGCCGTAGCCGCAACGCCCAGGTGACAAACGCGGGGCAAGACCTCGGTGGCAAACAGCCGCATCGACCGCTCGGCTTCTTCGAGGCTGATCCCGGCCCCGCCAAAGCCGATATCCAGCACCCCGACCCCGGTGGTTTCATGGAAATCCGTGATCTGCCTGACCACGGTATCCGGACTGCCGCAGAAGCGCAGCTCGCCCAGTCCAAAACCGGGCTGGACCTGGGTCGGGGGCGGGATCGCAGCCCCGCGGCCCCGAAACAGGTTGGCCGCCCCGTCCCCGCTGAAAAAGCGGCTCTCAAGCTCGGCGGCCCCGGCATCGTCTTCGGCCACCACGCCAAAGCAGCGGTACAACAGCTGCTCGGGAGTCGGCTGCCAGCCGTGCTTGGCGCATTCCTGCTTGTAGTGGCCGGTCATCTGGGCCGTGATATGGCCGGGATAAAACGACACGCCCAGCCCCAGCTGGTGAGCGGCCGCAAACGAGGCCGATTCCAGGCTGTTGCCCGAATAGTACAGGGGTGGATGGGGCTGCTGGACCGCCCCCGGCCACACCGACACGGTACGGAAACGGTAGTAACGCCCCTCCCAGCCGAACGGCTGCGGCTCGGTCAGGGCACGGGTAATCAGCAGGCTGGCCTCCTGGGTGCGAGCCCGGGTCTCATCCGGGTTGGTCCCGTAGGCCAGAAACTCGTTCGGCGTACCGCGCAGAAACAGGATCACCAGACGGCCGCCGCTGAGCTGATCGAGCATGGCGATCTCTTCGGCAATCCGGACCGGATTGTTCATCGACACCAGCGGCCCCAGCACGGCGATCTTGGCCCGGCCCACGACCTGACTCAGGGCGGCGGCAAACACGGCCGCGTTGGGCGTTTGAAGCAGGGGCGTGTAGTGATGCTCCGAGCAGCTGACCCAGTCAAAGCCGAGTTCGTCGGCCAGTTTGGCCTGGGCCAGAGCCAGTCCGAGCGACTGCTGGCCGACCTCCGAGCGGAACAGGGCCGGCGGGGTTGGCCAGCCCCGGTGTTTGAAGGCTTCAACGACGCCTGCATGAGTCTGCCCTCCCCGGCACGCCCACAGAGTCACACACCACCCGCCTTGTCAACGTGTCGCACCGTGTGTCAAGTTTCGCCAATCCGTTTCCAGGAAGATTTGAATTAGTCTAATTTTTAGTCTAATCTCAGCCTCATGATTAAACTGAATATCCATCAGGCCAAAACCCACCTGTCCCGCTATCTGAAGGACATCGAAGCGGGAGAGACCATTCTGCTGTGCCGACATAACGTCCCTATAGCTGAAATTCGGCCCCTGCCCAAGCAGCGGAAAACACCGCGCCAGCTCGGGACGGCAAAAGGCAAAGTCGCAGTCCCGCCGGAGTTTTTCGAGCCTTTGCCGGAAGAGATTTTGCGGGCTTTTGAGGGAAGAGATTCATGAATGTGTTGGTGGATACCTGCACATTCTTATGGATGACGGACGATGCCCCGGAACTCTCTGCTCAGGCGCGTCTGACCGTCATAGACCCGGATAATGAAGTGTACCTGAGCGCTGTTTCGGCCTGGGAAATTGCAATCAAACACGCCCTCGGCAAGCTCCCCTTACCAGATCAACCAGGACAATTTATTCCTACCCAGCGAGCGCTGCTTGGACTGACAACCCTCCCCGTTGAAGAGGAAGCAGTGTTGGCTGTGGCCCGTCTTCCGACGCTACACCGAGACCCGTTCGACCGACTCCTGATATGCCAAGCGCTTACTCACGGTTTGGTGCTCGTCAGCCCTGATCCGTTCATGCAACAGTATCCAGTCCGAACGCTGTGGTAAGCGATGATGCTGAAAGGACGACCCCTATGACACGCCACACCGACACGGTCATTGACGCCGACGCCCATATCCTTGAGCCGCCCGACCTGTGGCAGCGCTACATCGACCCGGCCTTCCGCGACCGCCCGATCTGTATCAAAACCGACGAGCGCGGTCTGGAGTATCTGGAGATCGACGGCACGAGGTCCAAGCGCAACTCCGGGGGCATGCTGTTCGCCGTCGGCGGCTATGGCAAAAGTCCCCAGGAACTCATGCCCCGGCCGGACCGGACCTACGTCGGCACCGCCCCGCTGGGCGCCATGGACCCCCGTGAACGGCTGACCTACATGGACCAGGAGGGCGTGGACGCCTCGGTGCTGTACCCTTCCCTGGCCCTGCTGTGGGAACCCGAGGTCTTTGACGCCGCCCTGTGTGACGCCTACTGTCGGGCCTATAACCGCTGGATCGTCGATTTCTGCGCCGACTCCGTCGACCGCCTGATCCCCATCGCCCATATCTCGCTGGGCGATGTCGAGCGGGCCGTGGTCGAGCTGGAGCGCAGCGTCAAGGCCGGCGCGCGGGGCGCGTTTGTGGCTCCGCATACGATTAGCCGCGTCCCCCACGGTCATCCCGACCACGATCCGTTCTGGGCCAAGGCCGCCGAGCTGGGGGTGTCGATCGGCATTCACCCCACAATTGAGCCCAACCCGCCCATGGCTGCGGCCCACTTCGACGGCATGCGCGGCCAGAGCTGGTATTTTACGGTCATGTCATCCCTGGCCGTCCAGGCCGCTTTTACCACCCTGTTCCAGTACGGCACGTTTGAAAGATTCCCCGGCCTGAAACTGATTGTGCTGGAGTCGAGCGGGGGTTGGATCAGCGCCTGGCTCGAACGCATGGACGCCAAGTACGAGTCGATCGGGCGGTTCAGCAGAAAGATGACCCGGCCGCCCAGTCAGCTGTTCAAAGCCCAGTGTTGGATTTCGTGCGACCCAGACGAAAAGACAGTACCGGCCATCATCGATCTGGTTGGCGACGACCGCTTTTTCTGGGCCAGCGACTATCCCCACTCCGAGGCCAAACCCGGTGTGATGGACGACCTGCGGGACATGGTCGGCCTGCTCAAGCCCGAGGCCAGGGCCAAGCTGCTGGGCGGCAATGTGGCCGAGTTGTACGACATTACGGGCCGGCGAACTGCGGCCAAAGGCTAAAAAAGAGCTGGCATGTGGTCTGGTCGGAAAGACCGAGCGGAGAGGGAACCACTACGACCGAGTATCGGATCTGTCAGCGTCGCCTATCGGCTTGCTCCCAGGCTTGTCCGCCGGTACGCAGCGTGGAAATGACCAGCAACCCTACTCGCCCGCGGGACTCACAGCTTCGTATTCCACTGGCAGAAGATTTTCGAGATTGACGTGTTTGGATGCATCCAGAATCTCGATTCCGACGATTCGGTCGCCTTCCCCCATATCCAAGACAATATCCTCGGAGAGGCGTCTGTTCACCACCTGCTGCTTTTGGTCGTCGAGACGCATGTACAGCAGATCGGTCTTTGCGTCATACAGAATCCGCACTAGGCTTCTCCCATCTGCCATAGAAGACATAGACCGTCACAGTAATGATCAGACCCCGCTCAACAGCATACACGACTTCAACCCTTTTCTCCTCATAATACCGACCGCCCCATTTCTCTTGGAACTTGAAGGTGCGGGCTTTGGCTTTGCGACCGTGTCTCGCCGGTATGGGGGAGCCAGTCCGAATGACCGCTCTGATTTCTTCTGCATTCGTTCCTCGCTCTTCGGCACGCTCCAGAGTATGGGGATCAATTTTGACTTCCATTTCTCTCGGTGGAGCTGAAGTATGCGCTCTAGCCGCCGAGCGGTAGCGGCTAGAGCGGAGGGCGCTAGGCAGTATGCGCCTTGAAGAAGGAGCCGATCTCCTCAATCGCCTGCTGCCCCTCGGGCAGGAGCGCGGCAAACATATGCCACACGTGCGGCATTTCGTCCCACACCTTGAGGGTCACGTCCACATCGGATTTGCGCGCCCGTTCGGCGAACCGGGTGGAATCGTTCAGCAGGGTCTCGGCGTCGCCGACCTGAAGGAGCAGCGGCGGCAGGCCGGCCAGGTTGGCGTGCAGGGGGGCGGCCAGCGGGTTCTTGGGGTCGGCGTCGCCCAGATACAGCTTGGCCATGCCCAGCAGGCCCTCTTTCTGCACGACCGGATCGGCCGCCGCCCGGGTCGTCATCGACTCGCCGGTGCCCTCCATATCGACCCAGGGCGAAATCCCGACGCCCGCCGCCGGCAATGGCTTACCGGCATCGCGAATGGCCAGCAGGGTGGCGATGGCCAGCCCGCCACCGGCCGAATCGCCGGCAATGGCGATGTTTGCCGGACTGATGCCCTGGTCGAGCAGCCAGCCGTAAGCGGCCACTGCATCATCGACCGGGGCCGGAAACGGATGCTCGGGAGCCAGGCGGTAGTTGAGCGACAGCACCCGCGCACCGGCCGCCTGTGACAGCCGGGAGGTCATGTCGCGGTGGGAGCCGGCCGAGCCCATGACATAGCCGCCGCCGTGGACGTACAGAATGACCTTGTTCGCGTCCGCCCCCTCGGCGGCGTGCCATTCGGCCGACACTCCGCCGGCCTCGACCGGGGTGCACGACACGCCGTCGGGAGCCGGGGCCTCGATCATCATCGCCCGCATCTCGTTCATGTCTTTTGCCGTGGCCATCTTCTCGCCCATCTCTTTGAACATGCTCAGAACCTGTTGCAACTGTTGGCTGGCCATACTGAACCTCCTTTGTGGTATCGAACTGTGGGGTGCCTCTCACCTATTACTCAGATTCTCCCTTGTCAACTCAACATGCCGGGCGGCGGTCTTCTTTCTTTCATCTCTCGGCCTGCTAAGATGGCTGCCCTCACAGGTCTGAGAAAAGGAGCTACCACATGGGTTTTACACCAGACCGCGCACGAAAAACGAGCACTACCACACGACGCCCGACCCGCTTTGCCCTGGCCCTGGGGCTGCTCGCCCTCAGCCTCCCTCCCCTTCCCGCGTCCGGCCAGGAGTCTGCTCCGTCCAGTCCGGCGGTCGCGAACCTGGGCGCGGTCGATCATGTCTTGACCACCACCCGCAGCGTGCGCCGACGGCTCGACCTCAGCCGGCCGGTCGAACCCCAGGTTATCGAGGAGGTCATTGAAATCGCCCTGCAAGCCCCGACCGGCAGCAACCAGCAGAACTGGCGCTTCATGGTCGTCACCGACCCGGCCAAGAAAAAGGCTGTTGCCGACCTGTATCGCCAGAGCTTTGAGCGCTACGCCGGGCCGCGTCCCAGCGATACGCCGTCTACCCCCGGCGGGCGCATCGCCACCTCGGCCTGGCACCTGTCAGACCACATGCACGAGGTCCCGGTTCTGCTGATCGCCTGTATTGAGGGCCGAGCCACCGACCCCAGCCCGGCCGCCCAGGCTGGGCTGTACGGCTCAGTCCTGCCCTCGGCCTGGTCGTTAATGCTGGCCCTGCGCGCCCGGGGGCTGGGCTCAGCCTGGACCACCCTCCACCTCACCCACGAGCAGGAAGTCGCCCAGCTGCTGGGTATCCCCGACTCGGTGACCCAGACCGTGCTGCTGCCAATCGCCTATTTTACGGGCACGGATTTCAAGCCGGCGCCGCGCCGGCCGGGTCGCGAGCTGACCTACTGGAACACCTGGGGCGAGACGCGCTAGAGCGTTTCACGTTAGGCTGTAGCCCTGCCGTTCCGCTCTCGTCAGGCCGGACGTGATCCGGCATTCCCTGCTTCG
>JAGWBB010000149.1:7005-7318 GCA_021296095.1 Desulfurellaceae bacterium
ACGGGAGGCCGTTCGTCCTGAGCGTCAGGCGTAACGCGCCTGAAGTTGAAGGGCTACACAGCATCGTGAAGTGCGCTAGCGCGTCTCACGTTAGGTTGTAGCCCTGCCGGACGCGATCCGGCAGCCCTGCTTCGACTTCGCTCCGCTACGCTCAGCACGAGCGGGAGGCCGTTGGGCCTGAGCGTCAGGCGCAGCGCGCCTGAAGTCGAAGGACGACACAACATCGTTATTTGCGCTAGGGAGTGTCATCAGTTAAGGAGGATCACCGAGGCGGCCAGATAGATAGCTCCCAGAAAGCTGACCGCGCGTTTGT
>JAGWBB010000150.1 GCA_021296095.1 Desulfurellaceae bacterium
CGGTCTGGGTGGCGCCAAGCTCAATCTTGGTCAGCAGCTCCAGGCTGTCGGCATCGAAAACAGCCACATCGTGCCAGTTGCTGCCACAGTAGATCTTTTTGCCCTGGGGATGGATAAAGGGCATGAAATAGGTATTGGGCAGCGGGCGGCTCTTCTCGATCTGACGGGTCTCAAGATCAACCCGCCACAGGCGGTTATAGGCGAAATAGGCTTTTCTGGTCGTGGGCGACAGGGCGCCGGTCAGCACGTAGAACTCCGGGCTGAAGGGCTGGAGCTCGACCACCTCGACCTCAGGCTGGTCCTCGTTCAGGTCCAGAGAGGCGATGCCGAGCGTGGTCTGTCCGGTAATCGTGTCGGCCACAAACGCGCCAAACGAGACCAGGTGGCCGTGCTCCTGATACGGGTTGCCGAGCGGCAGACCATCGGTTCGACCGACTCCGGTGAGATTCCGGTTCAGCAGCGGCAGGCTGTCGAGCCGCTGTCCGGTTTTGGTATCGTACACAAAAATATCCTGGCCGACGCTGAAGATATACAGCCGCGCATCGTCTTTGGAGGTGGCCAGCGACATCACCTGGCGGGGGGCGGGAAAGGTGAGCAGCGTCTGCTGGGTGTCGAGATCAATGACCCGGATGCGGTTGTCGAGCGCCGTGTAGCTGCCCTGCTCCTTTTTCAGCGGCATCTCGTGGATGAACAGCCGGTTGCCCTGGGCGTTGACATCAATCGCCATGGTGCGGACCAGCTCGGTATCGCTGGACAGCGGGAAGCTGGTGACCTGCTTCCCCTCGTCAAGATCGACCATGGCCACGCTCTGCGACAGATTGTTGACCACATAGGCGTACTGCGGATGGGCGGGATTGGGCGCGATATTGAGGGCCGGGCCGCGCCCTTCGAGGGCGATGTTCCGCACCACCGTATCGGTCTCAGTATCGATCACGACCAGATTATTGGGATGGACCGAGGCCAGCAGATACCACTTGGCCCAGGCCGCAGGGGGCAGGCCGAGCAGCACCAGGCATAACAGCAGGATCTGACACACGCGCATCCGATTCCCTTTCACGCCTGCCCCTCAGTCGATTTTGGGAAAGACGACTTCCAGGCTCCGCCAGTCCTCCTGGGTCGAACCCGAACACGCTTTTGCCCACTCCGGGGTGTTCTGCAAACTGTCCGGCACCTGGGCCGGCCACCAGCACACGTTGGCACAGCTCAGCAGGTCGGCCTCGACCGGGGCGCACATGCTGCTCGTACCGCCCCACGGGTTAGCCTCCCAGCCGGGGTTGAAGATCGTGGTGCAGCCGACCGGCTGGTTCATGCCCACCACATCGTCCTGGTCCTGGGTCTGACCCCGGGTCTGGCTGGCCTCGACCTGTTCGGCCTTGTGGTTGCGTGGCTTGAGGTGTTTCATCAGCGTCTCCTTGTCCGCGTTTCCCATTCATCATTGAGCGTTTTCTTCAGGTCAGTTCCTTGGGAGCGTCTCCCCTGCCGCGCAGCACGTACTGCTCGACAAAGCCGGGCGTTTTGCGCTGCAACTCCATATAGACCCCGATGCCATACTCTGTCCAGGCTCTCAGAAAGTCGCAGTAGTGCAGGTTGGGGTGGAGGGCGTCGCCGAACTGGGTCATGGCCTCATGATAACACCCGCCTCCGCACAGCCCGCGCACCCAGCAGGTCTGACACACCGTTTTGTTGCCCAGGTGAGCCTTGTTGACAAACGCGTTCAGCCGGTCGTAGTCCAGCCCGTCCTTGACGTTGCCGTAGTGATGCTCCTCGCTGCCGGGGAAACGGTGGCACAGGTACACGTCTCCGTTGCCGTCCACATCCAGCAGGCCCAGCCCGGCGCCGCACGGGAAAAACTTGTTGGTGCCGACATGGATGTCGGTCAGCAGGGTGCTTAGGTTGGAGAAGCCGGTGTAGGAGCCCGCGACGGCGCGCTCGACGTACAGGCTGCCGAGTTGCCGAAAACCGGCCAGCACCTCGTGCAGGTCGGCCGGTTCCAGACCGTAGTCGGCCCCGTCTGTGGCCGTGACCGGAGAAAATCCGACCTCAAAAAAACCCAGTCCGGTCAGGTGTTCGTAGGTCCGCACGATGTCGATGGCGTCTTTGGTCACCGTGACCCGCGCCACCACCGGGCGGGCGGTATAGCGTGCGAACAGACGCTCCAGACGGGGCGCCAGCACCTGGTAGGAGCCTTTACGCTGTCCCCCGGCGGTCAGAAACGAGCGCCGCTTATCGTGCAAATCGGGCGGACCATCAATACTGACCGTGATGCCAAAGCGGTGGGCCTGGAAAAAGTCGATGACACTATCGGTCAGCAGGGTGCCGTTGGTGGTGATCGAAAAATCGACCGCCTTGTCTTCGGTCTGGGCCTTCTGCTCGGCATAGGCCACCACCTGGCGCATCAGCTTGAAATTCAGCAGGGCCTCACCGCCAAAGAAAATCAGGTTGACCTCGCGGCTCTGGCCCGATTTCTGGAACAGAAAATCGACGCTGGCCTGGGCCGTCGGCCAGTCCATCTGGACCGGCGTCGGGCCGTACTTGGCCTCGTCCGGCTCGTAACAGTAGGTGCAGTGCAGGTTGCACTTGTTAGCCACGTTGACGACCACCGAACTGACCGGAAAGTGTTCAACATCCAACTCGGGAATCGACACTGAGGGGTCGGGCGCCTCGGTCTCAAAAATATGCAGGCGGACAAACTCGTGGACCGTTTCGGCGATTTCCTCAGCCGGAAACCGGTCGGCCAGGGCAGCGGTCAACTGTTCGAGGCTGCACGCCGGTCGGATCTGAGCGTAGTGCAGGACCGCCTCACACACCGCATCCATCTCAAACAGAGCCATGCTCTTGGCCGCGACCAGCACCCGGCCCGAGTCGGTGCTCATGGGATAGGCGTTCTCTGAGTGGAACCGTAGTTGCATACGCTCCGTCCTTACTCAATCGGCGGAAACAGAAAGCGGGGCGGCATGACCAGCAGATGCGCCCGGGCGCCCATGGCACGTTTTGCGTCGGGCGGCTGATACCAGGCTTCGACCCACACGTCACCGACATTGCCCTCCAGCATATCCCGCTCGGGGTTGGGGCCGTCCAGGGCCGGGGTGAACAACCCGTCCTGATCGAGTGTGCCGACGAATTTGATATCGTCGTCGTTGATCCGCTTGACGTACTCTGCCAGTTTCCAGTTGACTGGCGCCACCCGGCCCAGCTTCACATCATCGGCCGTGCCTTTTTTGCCGTCAGTCCCGTTGGTGTAGGCGTTGACCTCGAACTGCTGAAAAATCTTCGGTGCCCGTCCTCCGCCCGGACGGGCAAAGCCGCGCTCGGGGGAGAGCCGGATATAATCCACCTGCTGATAGAGCGCCAGCCGCAGCGTGCCGTCCACCCCCTGCACCCGCACCTCCCGCCAGCCCGGCTCGGCCTGTGGGTCGACGCGCAGCTCAAGCACCAGGCTGTCGTCGGCCGGCTGTCGCACGGATTGGACCGACACCCCGGCGCCCACAGACACGTCCTCGGCTTGCAGCCCCGAGGGCAGTGTGATGCCAAACAGCCTGAGCGTCGGGCTCGTCCCGGCCTTGAGGGAGGCCGGGATGCTCTTCAGCAGCCGGGCCGGGCCGCGGCTGCGGTACCAAGTCTCGGTCAGGGCCAGATCGCCGTAGGCGGTCAGCAGACGCCGGCCCTCAATCTGTTGGCCGTCTTCACTGGCAAAGA